>NZ_JAQIBL010000035.1 GCF_027859075.1 Oceanispirochaeta sp.
CCTTCCAGAAATGAAAAGATTCCCAGCAGAGAAATAATTCCGACTCCCAACTCTCCTGCCCCCAGGAGAACTGAAATCAGGGATGAAGTGGAAAGGAAAAGACCGATCCCCGCGGCAAAGCGTTTAGGTGCAAAGAATATGGGCTTTTCTTTCATCTTGAACAACCGTGCCAGTAGAATTCCTGTGTACGCCAGGAGGCTGTACCGCGGCAGTCCAAGAGCACGGGTTGCAAAATCGATCAGTAGAAATGCCGGAATAAAGGGCTCCTGTGTAACGATAAAGAGCAGAGAAAGGAGGAAGACCTGGCCTCCCACCAGACGAACTACTTTGGAATTAACTTTTTTAGGGATGCTATATGCTTTCATGACTACTAATATAGTAGGTTTACTAGTGATTAACAATACAATATTACTATTATTATATTAAATAATATTTCCCTGTCCTCTTATTCCTTCTGAAGGGCTTTAAAAAGCGCCTCAGGGCTGTCTCCGGTCTTTATTCCTTCATCCAGAATCTTGGATACCCCCTTACCCAAACCTTCCATGAGGGCGGCGATACTCCTTCCCCGGCGGGAAAAAATCCTTAAATACCCGGATGGGTCATCCATAAAAAGTTTTGAATCGTCGGAACTACCCACTTCCTGATAGGACATGGAATAAAGAAACTGTCCAAAGGGTTCACATTTGAGACGGGTGGGAGCATTTTCAAGAGCTTCTTTCTGACCAGCCATATTCAGAGCCGCCAGGTTCCCCTGATATTCAGCCCAGTGCCAGAGACCGGTAGGCCAGCCGGAGGGGGTCTGTACCGCATCACCGGCGGCATAAATCCCCGGCTGGGAGGTCCTGCAGTAGGCATCGACTAGAATACCCGTCTCACCATAAATACCTAACTCCCTGGCCAGGCTCGGATTGCCCCGAATTCCTGTGGACGCAAGGATCATATCCCCGTGAAATTGCTTGGTTTGACATGAAAGAGTATAACCATCGGCTTCTTTAACCACAGCGACAGGAGACTGATCAAAGTGGCAGCGTATCCCCCGGTCCTCTAAAAGAGCCTGAAGTCTTGCGGATAGAGCCTCATCCAGCCAGTGCTGCATCAACCGGGAATCCCGGCCGGTCAGAGTCACATCCAGGCCTATCCTGCGGCACTGTTCTGCCAGCTCGACCCCCTCGACTCCCTGACCCAGAATCACAACTCTCCGGCTTTTCACCAGTTGTTCCCGGATGGCTTCCGTGTCCGAGGCGGTTCTGAGATACCGGAGCCACTGGCTACCGGGTATCGGGATTTGAAAAGGAAGAGCTCCGGTTGCCAGCAGCAGGGATCCCCAGGAAAAGCTCTGTCCATCCGAACAGACGAGGGTTCTGGCCAGGGGATTGATGTTTAGAACCACGGTGGAGACAAGCATGATCCTCTGTTCTTCAAACCAGGATTCCGGATACAGGGTAAAATCATCCCGGGCAAAACCGGTGGCCAGGTGTTTAGTCAGTGCCGTTCTCTTATAGGGAAGCCGGTCTTCTCCATTGATAAGCAGAATGGAGGAGTCACCCAGCCTTTCACGCAGGACCGTAGCGGCGGTCAGGCCAGCTTTGGATGCCCCGATGATAATATAATCGTATGATTTTATGTTCTTATTCATACTCATTGAGTTTAAGAAAAAATGCAAAGGAAAACCAATCCATCCTTCCTAGTATATTGACAAATCTGAATAAAATGTCAAAATAAAGGCAGTATCCTGGAGCCCTGGCTTCAGACACGGACTCTGACAGTCCGGCTTAACCCATACTAAGGATGGAATATGCAGAAGGTTATCCTACAAAAAAATGCCCGGATCGGAATCATCAACAGAGGTGAGGCAGCCCTGCGTTTTATTAGGGCTGTAAAAGAGTACAACAGCCTCCACGGGACAGAGCTGAAGACGGTCTCTTTTTATATAGAGGCTGAAGAAGAGGCTCCCTTTGTTAAATTGGCAGATGATGTTCTTCTCCTGTCAGATTTACCCGATTATCCGGGAAAACAAAAATCCCCCTATCTGGATCATGAACTTATGATTCAGGGATTGAAAGAAAAAAATTGTGCCGCCCTCTGGGTAGGTTGGGGATTTGTGTCGGAAGACGCCCCCTTTATAGAGAAAATAGAAGCCCTGGGATTATCTTTCCTGGGCCCCAGCAGCGAGGCGATGGCCCTTCTGGGAGACAAGATCCAGGCTAAAGATCTGGCAGAGAAGGCAGATGTTCCTATCCTGCCCTGGAGCCGGAGAGCGGTCAAAGACCTGGCGGATGCCGAAGAAATTTCTCTGAAAATCGGATATCCCGTCATAGTCAAGGCTTCCAACGCTGGAGGCGGCCGGGGCATCCGCTTTGTAAGAACACCGGGAGAACTGGCATCCCAGTTCAAATCGGCACGGGAAGAGACTGTCCGGATAACAGGAAATGACATAGTCTTTATCGAAGCCCTGGTTGAAAGGGGCCGCCACCTGGAGGTTCAATGCCTGGCCGACGGCCATGGAATCGTCAACACCTTTGGTGTGAGAGACTGTTCCGTTCAGCGGAAGAATCAGAAGATCATCGAAGAAACACCACCGGTAGGCCTCCCTCAGGAGATGCTCCAGGAGATGGAGAAAGCCGCTCAAAGGCTGATCAAGGCCGCAGACTATGTGGGAGCCGGTACGGTGGAGTACCTCTTCGACCTGAACCGCAATGAGTATTACTTTATGGAAGTCAATACAAGGCTCCAGGTTGAGCACCCCATCACAGAGACCCTCTACAGCGTGGACCTTGTGAAGGGACAGATAGATGTGGCTCGTGGTCTGAAGGTAGATCTTCGGGACCGACAACCCAACGGCGCCGTCGTGGAAGTCAGGCTCAATGCGGAAGATCCCGACAGAGACTTCAGTCCCGCACCGGGGCATGTGAAACTCTTCAGAGCTCCTGCGGGTCCCGGAATCCGGGTGGATTCGGGAATCGAAGAAGGGAGTGAAATACCCTCCGACTTTGACTCCATGGTAGCCAAGATTATTGCTCATGGGCCGACCCGGCCCGAAGCCCTGGCCCGTCTGGAACAAGCCTTGAACTCTCTGAAAATCAATATTCATAACGGAACAACCAACCGGGCCTTTTTGCTGGAACTCCTGAATCATCCCGCAATCAAAAAGGGGGGTGTTCATACCGGTTTTGTAGAAGAACTCCTGGAACAGAGAGTCGCCGGTCACCACGATGAGAAAATCAGAGCAGCCCTTCTGGCTGGAGCTGTAGAACTCTATCTCAAACAGTTCCGTACGGATTACATGAACTTTGAGGAAGAAATTAACCGCATTGGACGGCCCAGAACCCTCTCTGATGCCAAGGGCTATGAAATCAGCCTCTCCAACGGAGGAAACAGCTATAAATTCCAGGTCCGCTGTGTTGCCAACGGTAAATACCACATAGGCTTTGAGGGTGAAGACCTGATCTGTTCCTATAAAAAGGGAAAACAGGAATCCCTCCTGATTTTTCAAAAAAATCGATACAACATCCTGATGGTGAACCGGGCGGATACGCTTCAATGCGAGGTTGACGGCTTTCCCGTCATGCTGGAAAGCGAATCCGGAGGATATGTCAAATCCCCCTCCCCGGCCATTGTTTTGTCCATCCAGGCTAAAATGGGTGACAAGGTTAGAAAAGGGGATGTCCTGGTCGTACTGGAAGCCATGAAGATGGAAATGCTGGTAGAATCCCCGGGAGACGGGATTATCAGTGACATCTGCATTACAGATGGTGCCCAGGTAACCGCCGGTCAGCCTCTTGTACTCCTGGACCTGAAGGATCAGGACGAGGAGATCCCGGTATCAGAATCAGAGCCTGTCACTTTTCTGTCTGTATCCGAATCGGTGGAAAACAAAACGAGCAGAGTTCTGGTAGAACTGGATGCCCTGTTCAGGGGGTATGATTACGGGGCCTCCGCCAAGGGGAATTTTCAGGAGATATTGAACCACCTGAAGGAAAATCCCGCAGAAAAAGAAAAAGTGATCACTGAGATTCTCCGGATCATGTCCAATTTCTGCGCCGTCGAAAAACTCTTTACTCCCATGGAAATCAATTCTGAGAGCTATGCCCGTCCCGTGAGTTATCAGGAGATGCTGACCCATTACTTCCTCCGCCACGAAGACAAGAAAAAAGGGCTCCCCGAAGAATTCATTCAGGATCTGGAAACATGTACCGGATTTTATCATAGGGACGATGCCTCACAGGATGAGAGCAATCGGGCATTGTACAGAATTTTCCAGTCCCATGGACGGTTGAATAAAAAACAGGATGTCCTGAAACGGATATTCTTCTCCCTTCAGGACCTGGAGGTGGCCGCAGAAGATCATGGACAGCTCTCAGATCTGATCAGTAAAATCGTAGAGCTCACCCAGACAAAAGAGCCCTCCACCGCCGACGCCGCTCTCTATGCCCGGTATAAGATCGTCGATGCCCTGACAGTTTCCAGAATGAGAGAGAAACAGAGTCTGGCCATCGAAAGCATGCTCAGTGAACTCACCGAAGACGGTGCATCCCAGACAAAGATATCCGAGGATATGCAGACCATCATCGACTCCTCTGCGGAAATCATGGACAGGCTTTGTGAGCTGGCCCTGAGCGATGACGATAAGGGACGCGCCCTGGGAATGGAGGCTCTGGGACGCCGGATGAACCGGGACAGAGACTTTTTAACCGGAAAACTCCTCAAGTCGAATACATATTGGGGATACTACTGTGAAAGCCGGAATCTGGACCTGGACCTGATTCATAAAAACATAACCACAGTCATCCGGGAATCCGATCTCTGCGACAGCCTGATTAAGGACATTGCCGACCTGGGCCGGGACAGCGGGATCAAAATCAACTGCCTTATCATTTCCGACAAGCCTGCTGATATAGATTATCTGAACACCCCCCCTTGGGAAGCTGATGAAAGAGTCAATGCCTTCCGCATAGGATGGTTCAGTCCCGGTGAAGGTAAATTTTACCGCGCCTATGCGCAATCAGAGGGAGTCTGGCAGGAAAAGAGGCTCTACCGGGGGTTCAACCCCCTGGAATTCCGGGAACTCCGGGTTACCCGCCTTCAGAACTTTGACCATAAGATCCTCTACAAATCGGATACAGTCACCCTTCTGGAGTCCACAGAAAAGAGCAATCCTAAAGACAAGAGGCTCTTTGCCCTGGGCAGCTTTTCAGACCCCAAACCGGAATGGTCTGATTCCTCCATCAGCCGGATGGTCATGTTTGAATCGGTCTTTATGGAATGTGTCTCTGCTATGCGCTCCGTACAGGCCCGGTACAAATTCCGCCTCCAGTGGAACAGGATAATCCTTCATAACCGGTCACTTCAGAACCTGAAGCTGATGCAGATGCAGGAATACGGTCAGAAGGTTCTTCCCATGACCCATGATCTGGGACTGGAAAAAATCGTCGTCTACACCAGACGGAAACGCTGGAGCGAAGATGCCGTCAGAGAACTGGAACTGATCATGTCCAATATGTCCCAGGACCAGTTTACCATGCGTTCCCGCAAACCCCAGTCAACAGCCCTTCTGACCCAGGACCTGTACACCAGTAAAGTGGTCCGGGCGCGCCAGCGGAACATGGTCAACCCCTATGAGTTCATCAAGATGATCACCTACGCCGGACTTCCCCTCTACAAGGGATTTCCCAGGGGTGAATTTGATGAATACGACATCGAAATCAATGGCGATGGTACACAGAAACCCATTTCCGTAAAAGACAGACCCTACGGGTTGAATGAGTCCAATATGGTCTTCGGATTGATACGTCACCCCCATATTGATCAGAAATCGACCCTGGAGAGAGTCATCATTCTCTCTGATCCCACTAAAGACCTGGGATCTCTGGCAGAACCCGAATGCCGGAGGGTGATTGCCGCTCTGGACCTGGCCGAAGAGAAGGATATCCCCGTAGAGTGGCTGCCCATCTCCTCGGGAGCCAAGATCGACATGAAAACAGGAACGGAAAACCTGGACTGGACTGCCTCGACATTGAAGCGGATCATCCGTTTTACTCAGGATGGCGGGGAGATCAATATTATTGTACCCGGTGTCAATGTGGGTGCTCAGTCCTACTGGAACGCCGAAGCCACCATGCTGATGCACACCAGGGGTCTCCTGATCATGACTGATGATGCCTCCATGCTCCTCACAGGAAAAAGGGCTCTCGACTTCTCCGGCTCCGTATCGGGGGAGACAAACCTGGATATCGGAGGAGCCGAAAAAATCATGGGCCCCAACGGACAGTCTCAGATCCGGGCCCGGAGCCTGGCCGACGCCTACGGTATCCTTCTGGACCACTACGCCTACAGCTACAAGGTGGCGGGAGAGTCATTTCCACCGAGGACGGTGACAAGCGACTCAGTAGACCGGGATATTACCCGGGACAAATATAAGGACTTTCTGGATCAGGGATTTACCACCATTGGTGATATCTTCAGCATTGAAAAAAATCCCGAACGGAAGAAGCCCTTTGACATCCGCCAGGTCATGACCTCTGTGATCGACAGAGATGCAGGTCATTTCGAGCGATGGCAGCGCATGAAAGATGCGGATACATCCATTATCTGGGAAACCAGGGTGGGAGGAATCGCCACGGGAATGATCGGAATTGAAAGCCGTCCCCTGAACCGGATGGGTGCCATCCCTCATGACGGCCCAGAAACATGGACAGGGGGAACTCTCTTTCCCCAGTCATCCAGAAAAGTGGCCCGGGGTATCAATGCCTTTTCAGGCCGGATGCCTCTGATGATACTGGCAAACCTATCAGGATTTGACGGGTCACCCGAAAGCCTCCGGAACCTCCAGCTGGAGTACGGGGCCGAAATCGGAAGGGCCATCGTCAACTTCAAGGGTCCCATAGCCTTCCTGGTAGTGGCCCGATACCACGGGGGGGCCTATGTGGTCTTCTCCAAGTCACTGAATCCGAATCTCCGGGTCGCAGCCCTGGAAGGGTCCTTCGCCTCCGTCCTGGGCGGGGCTCCCGCCGCGGCGGTGGTCTTTCCACGGGAAGTACAGAAAGAAACATTCTCTGACTCCCGGATAACCGAATGCGTTGATCGCCTTAATAAGAAGACCTGTTCCCAGAAGGAATATGATGAACTTTACAGCAGGGTATACAATGAAAAACAGACCGCCCTGGGGCAGAAGTTTGACAAGATTCACTCGGTGAACAGAGCTAAAGAAGTCGGGTCCATCGATGATATTATTAAACCGTCACAGATCAGACCCTATCTAATCAAAACCATTGAAAAGGGGATGAAGTCCTGACTTTGAGATGAGTTTTGAATCCCCGGCAGTAAGCTCTGCCGGGGATTTTTTTAGTGCTTATCCGGGGTTTATAAACAAACTGTTGATTATGGTGTTTTCTTTGTCTCAAAGACTTTAAGAATCCGGTCCTGATTGTACATCAGATGGGAAAGCATGGCGTTCTGCGCATCCCAGGAGCGTGTATTTCTGATGGCATCTACAATTTGTCTGTGAGCTTTTATGGTTTTAGCTCCGTTCCTGATTTCCGTCATATCTGCAAACAATGTCAGGGCATCATGAATGACTGGTAGTAGGGCTGGCATCACTATATTCTTACTGCAGCATCCAATTTGAGTATGAAATTTCACATCATTCTGAGTATAGTCTTCGCCGGAAAGAATACTCTCTTCCAATTTGCAGCAAATAGTCTCAAGCAATTCAAGATCTGCTTTATCTGCATTTTGAGCTGCCAACGCGGCGATTCCCGGTTCTACCATGATACGAATCTGCATCAGATCGAGAGCCAGCTTAAATTTGTCCTGTACCAGTGAAAAACCGAGGGGATCATCAGCCACACCCTTTTTCAGAGAAATAAAAGTGCCTGCGCCTCTTCTGATTTCCAGAATATTCCAGGAGACGAGAGAGCGTATGGCTTCTCTGACCGTATTGCGGCTGACTCCAAGCAGTTGAGAAAACTCATATTCATTAGGAATTTTGTCCCCGGGGTTGAAGGCTTTTTTATTTATATACGCAATGATTTCTGATGCTGTTTTTTCCGGCAGCGAAGTCTGTGAACCTGATTCTCGTTCCATATCTTATTTACCGCTCTTGTCGTGAAACCTTTTTTGTGACTATAACATTGCTTCCCAGTCCCAAAATATTATCCATGATAACCATGCCTGGTTCCAGAGGGGCCAGCACCCGTATTGTCTTAATTTCTTTCATGACATCAAAAATACGGTCTTTGGGTACGGGCCGGGAAAGACGCACACTGACCTGCTTCTGATCTCCCTTTTCAACCAATATAGTTGTCGCGATATTCCGCTGGGGATCGATCAGTTCCTGCTCAATATAGGCCCGCCCCCTGTCACA
>NZ_JAQIBL010000036.1 GCF_027859075.1 Oceanispirochaeta sp.
GGCTTATATTTCAAAACAGGTAAGCGAGAATTAAGAGCTTTTTTCTGAAATTCATCTCTGTAAAGAACTCCCAAAAAGTCCAGATTAACTCCCAGATAGTCCCTGACAGAAATAATCAGTCGGTCTACCTTCTGAATATCATCAGGATTATCCAGCATATTCATAACCAGCCGCGGCTGAAAGTGTTTCTTTTTTTCTTCAAAAAGATCCGCTCCTGCCGGATCCAGGTCTCTCAGCTTATCCAAGAGGCTGGAGAGGTAAACTTTTTGAAGAGAGACACCGTCTTTTCTGAGAGTCTCCAGATAAACTGTTGCCGGGGACTTTCTTTTAAATGATGCATAAAGCATCCTGAATAATACATTTTTAATAAAAAGGTAGGCATTCAAAGTAGCTGTCAGAGTTGGTGTGGTCACAATGATGCCACAGCCGGAAATGAGAAAAAAGTCCAGAATGGTATTACTCGAACCAGCCCCCAGATCCATAACCAGATAGTCTGCCTCAAGAGAACTTATCCGCTTTATAAGCCTGGTTTTCTGGGGAGTCGTAATACTCGCAGCACCGGGAGCTTCACCTTCACCGGAAATAAAACGGAGATTTTTATATTCAGTCTCTTGTATTATGTCTTCAATTTTCTGCTTGGGATTATTGATAAAGGACCCGAGTCCAATATTGGACGCTTTTTGTCCTATAACCAGATGCAGGTTTGAACCGCCCAGATCAAGATCCGCCAGAATCACTTTTTTATTATTATCTGCCAAACCAATGGCCATATTAGATGCTAACAGGGATTTTCCAACTCCACCCTTTCCACTGGCAACAGCAATAACTTGCATCATTCAAACTCCCGTCTAATATTATAATCATAACCTTTTTTAAGTAATAGAACCGGAATTCCGGAATAGGTCCGGGTTGTGAGTTATTTTTTAGTTTAAATCTGATTGAATTACAGGTCAAGGGAAGGTGTTGACAAAGAAACTTCTGTATCTAAAATACTTTCCAAAGGATTAATAATATGAAAAGAAAGTCTGAACGGGTTTTATGGGTCTCTGTTACTCTGTCATTACTGTTGGCATTAACTGTTATTATTTTGGCTCCCACTGTCTCAGCACAGTCCTCAAGTCTCGGTACGGAAAATTATCTGAGGCTTTTTGAGACAGCCTATTATCTTATATTGAGAAATTATGTAGATGAAGTTCCTCCAGAACAGCTGTTTCAAGGCGCCATGAAAGGGTTATTTGAAAGTTTGGATGATCCCTATTCTCTCTACTTGAATGAAGATGAACTCCAATCACTCACAGATACCACAAGCGGCCAGTTCGGCGGAGTAGGGCTGTATATATCCAAAGATGTTTTTGATGAATCCAATGCAAATGGACGAAAACCCTATGTTGAGGTTGTTTCTCCCATCGAAGGAACTCCTGCCTATAGAGCCGGAATTCATTCTGGAGATTATATTTACAAAATCGACGGCAAATCAGCAAAAGACCTTTCTACCGATGAAGTTTCCAACCTGCTGCGCGGACCAGCCGGGACAGATGTCACTGTCACCATCCTGAGAAACAGTGACATAATCTTTGATGTGATCTTATCAAGAGCCATAATTGAAATACCCACTGTAAAATGGGACTATGTCAATGAGAAGACCGGCTATCTCAGGATTATTCAGTTTACTCCCTATACAACCGAGCGAGTTGAAGAAGCCCTTAGAAATTTTAGAAAAAAGAACGTCGCTTCGGTCATCATTGATGTCAGAAGCAACCCGGGAGGACTTCTCAATTCTGTTGTTGACATCAGTGATTTTTTCTTTGATAACGGAACCATCGTCAGCACTCGATCAAGAATTCCCGGCGAAAATGAAATTTTCAAGGCAAAATCAGGAACCCTTGTCACTGATGACATGGATTTATTTGTCATTATTGATAACGGATCTGCCTCGGCTTCAGAAATCCTGACTGGCGTTCTGAAGGATAGGGGAAGAGCCACAATCGTTGGACAGACAACCTATGGGAAGGGTTCGGTTCAGCAGATGCTGATGCTTGGTAACAGTGCGATTAAACTGACCATGGCCCGATATTATACACCCAGCGGAGTCAATATTGATAAGACCGGTATAGAACCGGATATTCTTGTTGAGGACAAAGAACTCAGTGAAAAGGACCTACTGGATTATAAAATCCTGCTGGAAGAAAATCGAATCGGATTATTTATTGATAAGGACAAAAATCCCAGCGGGGAGAAAATTGATAATTATATCAGTGCCCTCCGGGATGAAGGAATTCAGCTGGATATTCAATTCCTCAGGATTATGATCAGGAATGAAAAAAACCGCCGCATGGATAATCCTCCGATTTTCGATATAGAATATGATGAATCCCTGAAAAAAGTCATGGAACTGATTAAGGACTGATTATGAGTTTTTACACAGAGTTTATCAAAATCTTTCTTGTACCGACCTCAAAAGGGATAAAGTGAAACAACTATTGGTTGCAGGAAAACTCAGTACTGGAAAAAAAGAAACTCTAAGAGCTGAGGAGTTTCACTATCTTTGCCGGGTCAGGAGGTCTAAAAAGGGAGAATCCATTGAACTGAGCGACTCCACTTCCACCCGGTACAGTTGCAAAATTTCAGAAATTATGGAAGATTGCTGCATCATTGAAATCGGAGAAATTCTCGAGAGAAAGGTCCGCCCCTACTCCATTCACCTGTATCTATGTCTCTGTAAAGGTAAAAAACAGGATCTGATGATCCGGCAGGCTACTGAAGCCGGCTCCGACAGTATCACTCTTTTAGACAGTACCTACTCTCAGGTCAAATACGTAAAAGGAAGCAAGGAAGATCACAAGTATGACCGATGGCGAAAAATTATTAAGGAAGCGCAACAACAAAGCGGTTCCTCTGTAAATACGATTCTGAAGCCTTTCATTTCGTTTCAGGACCTTCCTGAAATTCAAAATAATCGGTCGTCAGGCTTTTTCTGTCATCAGGAAAAAATGGGTGAAAACAGTCTTGATGAGCTTAAAAATAATTGTGATGAAATTCATCTAGTCATTGGCTCCGAGGGCGGATTGTCTACCTCAGAAATTGAAATTATGAAAAATAAGGGCTTCTCTTCTCTCTATCTGGGTGAAAGTGTCCTACGTGCCGAGACGGCAAGTCTATTTGCACTGGCTGTCCTTATCGCGACCATGGAGATCATTTAATGTATCAAAATAAAAGAATCAGCATCCTTCATATCCCCATTGATATGCTCACAGAAGATGAGATGGATCAGGCTGTGAAAGATCTTCTGGAGGAAGAACAATCCTGTCAAATCTGTTTAATCAGCTATGCCGATATAATGAAGGCTCAGTTCAATAGGGAGTACATGGATTGTCTCCGTTCATCAAGACTCAACATTCCCATTACAACTACCCTGACATTTGCGGCAAAATATTTGAAACGGGAGAAACCTCCCATTTCAAACCCCTTTACACTTGTCATACGCCTGCTTGGTGTTTTGGAACGTAATGGAAAATCAATCTATATTCTTGGATCCAGAAAGAAAAATATACTCAAATCAGAGTCTAATCTAAAAGCCTCATTTCCAGGACTGCATATTGTTGGCCGCTACTCCGGAAAATTTTCGCAGCAGGAAGAAAAAAATATTATAATGGCCGTCAGAAAGTCTGCACCCTCCCTGCTCCTGACGGGAAAAGGCTTAAAGGGCAATAACCTCTGGATCTATAGAAACAGAAATCAATTTCCCGCAGGCTTGACCCTCTGGGGAAAGACCTGCTTTGAAGTATTCTCCGGCAGGAAGAATAAGCCTGTGAACTCTACATCAGGACAAATTGTCAGAAAAAGTATTTTATCCATCATTCTCCCCTGGAAGATTCTCAGCTACATCTTGTTTTTTTTATTCCTCACAATAGAAAAGATCAAAAACCGGTAAATCTTGCTGATAATGAGCAATAATGATAGGATCAGCCCATGCTAAATGTTAAAATAATTCTCAGGATTTTGAATCCTGAAAATACAGTACGCTACCTTTATTTCCTTTTTCTAACAGCATTCATACCCTTTTTGGATTGCTATATTATTCTCCTGACAGCCCGTTATATGGGAGAGTATTTATTTCTAGCCCTTCTGATAGCCTTCAGTCTGGCCGGTTTTTTCTTATCCATATACATTGTCAAAAAAAACCTTTTCATCATCCGTACGAACACAGAAAACCATTACTTTTCTGAATATTATTATAATATGTTTCCCGGGACCCTCTTTGTTTCATTTTTTCTGATTATGCCCGGAATTTTCGGCTCTTTGGTTGCACTGATCCTGTGCATTCCCTATTTCCGATATAAATGGGGCCTTGTAATCTCCTCTTTTTTAAGAATTGATTGGAAAGAAATTCACGAATTTATAAATGTTATTGATTGATAAGACTTTATCAAATATAATATTAACTTTACAATAGCATACAAAGGATTACTATATGGTTGTTCTTTCCTCTCTTGGTGATTCGAATTTCCAACAACTCCTTTCCCTCCTCCCACCTCATATTCATGTCCGCAATCTTAAAGTTTTAAGTCGGGAAGAAATACATAAAACCCAACCGGATCTTCTTTTCCTGGAGGCCTCTTTTTTTATTGACCCTGTCTCATCTTTAAATTCAGCACCTGGATTTCCTGAGAATATTATCATCTGGGGATGTGAAGGAGATGACATCAGACAAATCATCCCCCTAGTCGAGCAGGGGATTCACTACTGCTCCTACCCCATAGAGAAAGAACACTTATCTGATTTCCTACTGATGAAGAGCACTCCGGTGCAGTCTGAGAAGAATGAATATCCTGACATGGGCATTATTGGGACCAGCAAGGCAATTTGTGATGTTAGAAAAGTCATCAAAAAATACGGCCCCTTTCAGGATGCCGTGACATTATCCGGTGAGACAGGTACGGGAAAAGAAATAACCGCCATGGCCCTGCACAAATACAGCGGAAGAAGCGGGCCCTTTATACCAGTCAATAGTGCGGCCATTCCAGAAACCCTCCTGGAATCTGAAATGTTCGGTTCTGTACGGGGTGCGTTTACAGATTCCGTCAATAAACCAGGCTATTTTGAGAGTGCCCACGGCGGGACTCTATTTCTTGATGAAATTGGCGAAATGCCCCTTTCAGTCCAATCTAAATTACTCAGAGTTCTGGAAGATAAGCAGCTGACTCGCCTGGGAAGCACCAGCCGGAGGACAGTCGATGTCAGAATCATCAGTGCCACTTCAAAAGATCTGAAACAGATGATGGAAGAGGGCCTGTTTCGTAAAGATCTATACTATCGTTTGAATGTTCTAATTATAGATCTTCCACCTTTAAGGTATCGAAAAAAGGATATTCCCCTGCTCTGTCGCTTTCTGATGGATAAAGAAAAATCGACAAAAAGCATTCATCCTGATGCCATGATGAAACTTTTAGACTATTCCTGGCCTGGAAATGTGAGGGAACTTCGATCGATTCTTAGAAAAGCAGATATATTATCTGAATCTATGACAGAAATTAATAAAAAACATATTCAGTATTTCTAAGAGAAACGTCTCAAGGGAGAGGACGTATTTTGTGTACGAGAAGATAGGGAACGGGATCCCTATTGTCTATTTCATAACCGAGAAGAGTCGCCAGCACCAGCACTCGGTTATTGAGAAGTATCTGACCTTCAATAGGCTTTCGAGGTGTTTTATCTGGAACTACATCTGCCCATTCATCTCCTTGAAATATCAGATGACAGCTATATTTAAGAACTTCTTCCAGTCCTTTCCACTCACCCTGAATTAATTGTGCATCAAGAAGATACTCCTCGTCCTGCCCAGAAAGTCGTGTTAGAGCAGCTAATGAGCCATCAATAAGGAGCCAATCACCCTTTTCTGTGATGGAATCAAGGGCTTCTGAACTTAAAGCGTTAAGATCTTTAATTGTCATGGAAAAGAGTAAACTTTCCATATCAGAATCTTGGGCCGGAAGCATATGAATGATGCTGAAAGACAGGAATAGAATTATCGATTTGAACCATTTCATATTCATACCTTCTCCTTTTAAAAACCTAAGTATGCTCTAATATTACATTCCCATCACGGGTATATCAAGACAGAGTTGTAAGTATCAACAAATAAAAAAATTACTATTTTTATTTATTTGACAAAATAGGGTCAGATTAATAGAATAAAGAGTGTATATTTAGTTTGTATTTCTACATTATTTAAAGGTGAATTTTATATGAGTGGTAACAATGAGATTGTAGCTGGTTTTGATATAGAAAAAGATGACAGTCTAAAAATTAGGCTTCAGAAAATTGATTCTGTAAAAGGCTGTTTGGTTCTGTATCTAACTGGGTATATTGATACATATAACTCAAATCTCTTCCAGAAGCGTGTTAACAAGGCTATAGAGTCAGGGTTCACACGGCTTATCTTTCATTGCGGAAGTTTGAATTATGTATCCAGTACAGGTATCGGATCGTTTACCGCATTCCTGAAAACAGTAAAGCCAAGGGGTGGAAATCTTGTTTTATTGGAAATACAGCCTAAGGTTTATGAAGTATTCCAGTTGTTGGGGTTTTCTCAGTTCTTTAATATTAAAGATAACCTGGATGAAGCTGTTGCTTTCTTTGAGAGTGAAGGAGAAACAAAATCCAGTGATATTTTTCCAAAAATATTCAGATGCCCCATATGTTCTAAGAAACTGAAGGCAACAAAGGCCGGAAGATTTAGATGCAGCGAGTGTAAAACCATCCTGGCCATAGACAATACCGGCCAAGTGTTTCTAGGATAAAAAAAAGCCGGAGTAATCCGGCCTTTTTTTTATGGCTGCTCCCCCTTCAGTCCTATCTATAGATCTGCCTCCCCTCATACGATCAGAATTAAAAGACAGGTATCCTCTTTGGTACAAGAACTGCCTATTTAGGAATAGTCAAAGATTTGAAGATGTTTATACTGATCTGACAATTCTGCCGGCACAGTTTCTCATTCAAAATGTAAAAGAATTCAATAATAGAAAAATTATTCCTTTTGGATCTGCCGAACTGCTGGAACAATCCTATCTGGCTGGTGCATCTGATTATCTCAAGGAGCCCTGGAATTGTCAGGAATTAGTCATCCGAAGCCAGCCTTTCCTGGATGATATGAAGATTCGAATTGGAAAAGACTGCATAACTTATAAAGGCAACGCCCTTTTTATCAACAACTGTTTCATTACTCTCACTCCCTACCAAAACAGATTAATGAAAGTTCTCATGAAAAATTCAAACAATTTTTTAGAGTACACAGTTCTCAGTAATTACCTGGGGATGAATACTTATAAGGCTTGTAAATCCCTTCATGTCCACCTGCATAACCTGAGGGAGAGATTAAAAGCTGAACTTCCTGATTTATATGGCAATGGGCTGATCATAGAGAATTCCAGTAAGCTCGGTTATGCCTTGATATTTACTTGTGGATAAGTTGTGCAAAGATGTTGAAAAACTGATCACAATCCATGTTTCCCCCCAATCTATAAAGCTTGAATCCTGTTTCAAAAATATACAATAAAGTATATTAATCTATTATCTTGTTTCAAGATAATAATTTAAACGAAACATTATCTTTTTAATATATAACTAAAAAAAAAGAGAATTCCCAAAAAATGGTGAATTCTCTTGTGGATAAGCTGTGGATATTTTTGTATTATTCCTGAATTCTGTTAATATGGGCACCCAGAGAAATTAATTTATCCACCAGGGACTCATATCCCCTCTCAATCTGATAAACGTTATGAATGCTGCTGTTTCCCCGGGCACATAAAGCAGCGATAACCATGGCCATTCCTGCCCGGACATCGGGAGAGACCAGATCAGAACCACTGAGAATCCGGGGACCTGTGACAACGGCTCTATGCGGATCACAGAGTATGATTCCGGCTCCCATTGATATAAGCTTATCAACAAAAAACAATC
>NZ_JAQIBL010000037.1 GCF_027859075.1 Oceanispirochaeta sp.
ATTTTTCTTCTATTTTAGGAACGAATGAGGAGAATATCGAGCATATTTGACAATTGAGTGACGAAGAAGAGATGAAAAAGATCAAAAATAGAACAATAATGATTAAGTCCGACAGGCTGCTCGATCCTTAAAGTCAACCAAACAGATTAGGTGTTGAAAATTATACTTGAGAACAAGAGGTAAAAATGCAGTATAGAAAATTAGGAAACACGGGAGTGGAGATCTCAGCCCTGGGATTCGGCGCGATGAGGCTTCCTCAGAAAAAAGTGGGTGACAAGGAAGTTTTTGATCACGAAGAAGGTGAAAAGCTGATCAAAAAGGCGATTGATATGGGAGTCAACTATATCGATACGGCCCCCTACTACTGCGATAAAGAAAGTGAGATCATTGTCGGCAAGGCCATTAGGGAAAGAAGAAAAGACCTTTATCTATCTACAAAAAACCCTATTGAGAATGAGAGCGGTGATGATTTCAGAAAACGTCTGGAGTCTTCTCTGGAAAAACTTCAAACCGATTATATCGACTTTTACCACTTTTGGGGCATAAACTGGAAGGCATACCAGGAAAAAATAGACGTGAAAAACGGTCCCTTAGAAGCAGCTTATAAAGCAAAGGAAGAAGGTTTGATCAGACACATTTCATTTTCTTTCCATGATGATGCGCCGAATATGTTCAAAATCATTGATACAGGGCATTTTGAGACGGTGCTGTGCCAATATAATCTGCTTGACCGCTCCAACGAGGAGGCCATAGCCTATGCGAAACAGAAGGGATTGGGAGTCGTTGTAATGGGGCCCATCGGCGGTGGAAGACTCGGAGCACCTTCTGATGTCATAGCGAAACTGATGAAAGAAAAAGCGTCAAGTACGGCGGAAGCAGCACTTCGGTTTGTACTCTCAAATGAAAATGTGACCTGTGCTCTTTCGGGAATGGGCAATTCCCAGATGCTTGAGGAGAATTTTAAAGTCGCTTCAAACGAACAAAAACTCAATGATCAGGAAATCGCCGTTATTAATGCAGCAATGGAGGAGAATAGAAAGCTGGCAGACCTGTATTGCACAGGCTGTAATTACTGCATGCCCTGTCCTGCAGAAGTGAATATTCCCGAGTGCTTCAAGCTGATGAATTATCACAGAGTCTATAATCTGACAGGATTTTCCAGAGAATCCTATGCACAGATTGGTGAAACCCCCTGGGTAAAAGGCAAACGGGCCGATTCGTGTATTGAATGCGGACAGTGCGAGACAAAGTGCCCCCAGAAAATAAAAATAATAGACCAGCTCAAAGAAACCCACATGGCTCTTGGAGTCTGATTTACAGGAACAGTTGCTATTCACAGGCTTCCGCGGCCTTGCTCAAGACTTTCAAAGTACCATTAGTAAAAATTGTGGATTTAAACTACTATTTTGAATTTACAAATACACTAATCTGCCATATCATAACTTTATGTATGATCGTATTATTGAACCTATCGCGCTAAAACATATGAAGAAGAGACAATGTCTCACTCTTGTCGGCCCCAGGCAATCGGGGAAAACAACTCTTTGTAAAAAACTTTTTCCTCAATATGAGTATTATTCCTTTGAGTCTCCGGACGTTAGGGAACAGTTTTATTTTGATTCCCGTGGTTTTCTTCATAATATAAAAAGCGGTGCCATCTTTGATGAAGTACAGAAAGTTCCTGAAATTTTATCATATCTTCAGGAAATACTGGATAATCCTGAGGATAAAAGAAAATTTGTACTTACCGGATCTAATAATTTACAGCTATCAAACAAAGTATCCCAGACATTAGCAGGAAGGACAAAAATTCTTCAGTTATTACCTCTACAGAGAGATGAAATATTTTCTGAGGATAGAAAAATAGACATTGATTCCACATTGCTCTATGGTTCATATCCTCGTATTTACAATGAGAAACTTGAACCTTCAGACTGGTTGGGTGATTACCTGCAAACCTATGTGGAGAAAGATATTCGAGATACAATCAATATTACAGATTTACGGTCTTTCAGTAATTTTCTTCGCTTACTGGCCGGCAGAGTGGGACAAATAATGAGTTTTAATTCTCTTGCAGGTGATTCCGGCATTACTCAGCCCACCGTAAAAAAATGGATATCCGCACTTGAGACAACCTATATCTGTTTTATTCTCCAACCACATTATAAAAATTTCAATAAACGCATTACAAAGGCTCCAAAAGTTTTCTTTTATGACACCGGTCTTCTATGCTATCTCCTTCGAATAAAAAACACTGAACAATTAAGTGTTCATCCACTACGAGGCGCCATTTTTGAAAACTGGATTATATCAGAATACTTGAAAAGCTACTCAAATAAAGGAGAAGAAGCTCCACTCTATTTTTGGAGAGACCAGCATGGACATGAAATTGACCTGCTTATCGATCAGGGACTCTATCTGGATTTTTATGAGATTAAGTCATCTATGACTTTCCAGAAAGATTATATGAAGAATATAAAGTGGATTAATAAACTCCAGGGAAGCACAGGAGGAAATTGTATCTATGGTGGAGAAAAAAGACTTTCTTTGGGAGATACAGAACTTATCCCATGGAATTCCTTATTCTCATAGAATATTTCACTCTGCCTCTCACCGTCCTATTTGTAGTACCGGTTTCTGGCAACGGCAAACTTGCAGACCGGAGTACCTCTGGGGGTGTGGTAGGCTTCAGGGTCACGGACCAGGTTGCCTTCCAGATTCAAGGTATTTTATGACCTTCATATACAGCAAAAATATTTATGGGTGAATCAGTTATCTGATACATAACACGATAATTTGATACAATTACTTCTCGTAACTGGGGATTTGATGTTTCCGGGATGATCCTGCCACTATAAGGAAATTCTTCCAGATGTTTCACAGCAGCTCTCATTCTTTTAATCAACTTTATTGCTGCCTTTGGATTATCTCTGGAAATATATATCTTAATAGATCTCATATCTTCCATTGCTGAAATTAAAAACTTTACTCTCACGCTTCAAGCTCTTTCCACATTTCATCTTCATTAGTAACAAACTCACCATTAGAGATTTCCTGCAAACGGGAAGCAATAAGATTTAATACTTCATTTTTTCCTGTTAGTTGATCGTATTCACCAGGAGAAACTAATACAGCGGCAGCTTTCCCATTTTGAGTCAATACAATAGAGTTCCTTTCATCGGAAAGACTCATAATATATTTTTTGTAGGAAGCTCTGAAATCTGAAAGGGGAATTAGATCTTTATCTAAATTTACATGTGCCATCAGACAACCTCACTTGTACATAATATATACCGTAAAATGTACAACATCAAGCTGAATATATTTTAAAGTAAGGTTACAATACTATAGAACTTAGAAAATTAGTCTAAGCCAGGATATCTGAATCCAGCTCTCAGGGACAAGCAGTAAACTGACAACAGGAATATTTATCCTCCCAATATGAATAATCATCCCCAAGCCGTACCCTCATCCAAATGGACAGTTTATCATTATGATAATTTAACGGAATAATAGGAGATCCCGACAGTCAGGATCTCCATAAAAAATTCAAATCAAAACCTCTTCCATGCTCTCTTCCGCATCCTCAGGAATCTGATCAGAGATTTCATCATCCGTTTCTCCCGGGCCTGAAGAAGCCGTATACTGGGGTTTAAACTCCACATGTTCCCCCACTACTTTGACCTTGTAATGGCTGTCACCCTGATCATCGGTCCAGCGGTCCTGCTTCAGCCGGCCCACAACACGAACGCCACGGCCCTTACTAAGATGTTTCTCACAGGCTTCGGCCACCTTGGACCAGACCTCTACATCAAAATAAGAAACTTCACTCTGGCGAATGCCCTCAGATTTGTAAAATCTGTTGCTGGCTAAAGAGAACTTG
Source organism: Oceanispirochaeta sp. (assembly GCF_027859075.1). NCBI lineage: Bacteria > Pseudomonadati > Spirochaetota > Spirochaetia > Spirochaetales > Spirochaetaceae > Oceanispirochaeta > Oceanispirochaeta sp. Next base: position 3,884 of record NZ_JAQIBL010000037.1, read on the forward strand.
CAGACCGGAGTCCCCTTGGGTGTCAGGTTGGCCTCGGGATCGCGGACCAGATTTCCTTCGAGAATCACACTGTTTAAATTATTCACGCATTTCTCCTTGATAAAAAAGATTGAATTAACCTATTTACAGAGGAGAAGAAGATTTTGATTCAAGAAAATATTTTTTTCTTAAAATAATGCTTAATTATATTAAGTTGCGCTCTCCAAAATTGAAGCCTATAATCACAGCTAATGAAATCGTCAAATAATTTATTTCTCCTCCTCACTGCTATGACCCTGTTATTATCCTGTTCCGCAAAAGAACAAGCCCCGATAGAAACATTCAGCTTCACGGCCTACCTGGATACGATCATCCAGGACTGGGAGGGGCAGAGCATCTTCATAGAGGAATATCGAAAACTAACCGGCATAGAACTGAAGATAATCCAACCGCCCCATCAACAGTATATGGATAAATTGATGGTCAGTTTTGCTGAAAAAGATTCACCTCAAGTCTGCGAGGTTTTACCAGAATATATATCTCTTATGGTCTCAAGAGATATACCACTCCCGCTGGACGACTTTATAGCGGATTCCCAATATGTCAAAAATTTTGACTCTGACTTTTTTGATTCCCTCAGGGCACAGGACAGCAAAATTTATGGTTTTCCAGCCAGGGACGGCGGAGGTTGTGTCACATATATTAGAAAAGACTGGCTGGATAATCTGGGCCTGGAAGCACCAGAAACCTGGGAAGAATTTTATACGATTCTCACCGCCTTTACCTATGATGATCCTGATGGTAACGGGATCAATGATACGAAAGGATATACGGACGTCAAATCGGCAAGTGAGGACTGGTATAACCGTGCCATCATGCTCAATGCCCGTGTAGAAATATACTTCAAAGAAGGAAAATGGATCGATGGATTCACAGAACCTGCCTTTATCGATGCCCTTAAAAGACTAAGAAAAATTTATCAGGAAGGATTGGCAGACACCAATATTCCCACAAATACAACATTCACTGCCAGGAATAGATTTATCAGCGGGGATGTGGGAATCATTACATACTGGGGCAATCATTGGGCAAGGAATCTTTTGGAAAGGACAAGAAAAGTCTCGGGACCTGAGGTAGAAATCATCGCAATACCTCCTCTGAAGAAGGGATATTATATCAAAAGGGTTGCCCCCTTATTGATCATTACCAAGGGCACCGAGGACCCTCAGAGAGTCTTTACCAATTTCATTGACAAACAATACGACAAATCACAGATACAGACTTTATTTACCTACGGAGTACAGGGATATCACTGGGATATAATTGATGGAAAACCCCAGTTTCTGACCAATGAAAATGATCCCTACAAAGTCCCTTTCACAAAAGCCTTCGTTCCGCCGGCCTCTGTCATTAATGACTGGGATCAGGAGATGGAAATCGATGATGTGATTCAACCGGTCATTAAGGTTCTCAATGAAAACTCGATAAAGGATAAGATTAAATACGGCGGGTCCTATTACAATCAATATTATCTGGAAATAGAAAAGGAATTAAAACCGGAATTAATAAGCCGGATCATCAATGGTGAACTATCAATAGAGGATGGTATGAATCTATATAAAACAAGATCAAATGATTTATATATTGATAGGATTTTAAAGGAATTGAACAGAGAAGAATAATTTATAGTTCTTCTCTGAATTTTCCGGGGCTGATATTATAAGTCTTCTGGAAAACCCGTCTGAACGTCTTATCACTATTATAACCGACTTTCCCGGCAATGATATGAATCGGTTCATCACTATTGATCAGGATTTCACGGGCACTCTCGATACGGATTTTTTCCAGGTATGTCGAAAAGTTTGTTCCGGTTTGTTCTTTAAAGAAAAAGGACAGGTAGGATTCACTGATAGAAAAATATTCAGCTACCATCAATAGGCTTAGATTCTTATTGATATAATTCTTGTGCAGGAATTCCTGCACCTTTTCTATAAGTGAAACATTATGACTTCTCTTGTTGTTATGCATAACACCGGCAATTTCCAAAAGGAATCCTCTGATCGTTTCGAAATCCGAATGAGACTTTTCAGAGATAAAAGAAAAATTTTCCCGCACATTATCGGGTAATTGGCTCAGGATTCTACAAACGGTATTGAAGAGTCCTGATAGAAAAATGTCTGTTTGTCTGTGGTCCAGCATTCTTGTTCCAAAATTTTCAGAATATAACCCATTCAAAAGGCTTTCCAGGCTCTCCCAGTTTCCGGATTTTACCGCATTGATCAGCCTGGACTCCATCTCGAGAGGAAAATAGAAATCCCCCAGTTTTTTATCTAAATCCTTATAGTGAAGAATCCTGTTTCCAGCTCTGTCATCTAATGACAAAACATCCTGAGCCTGAATATATGAATTATGAGCCTCCATGAGAGAGTCCACACTCTCCCCCAGAGCAATGGTCATATTTTCTGAATAGATCTGAGGCAGGAGAGAACAGAAATGGATCAAAGCCTCAGTGATTTTATTATCATGCAGCAGCAGATCTTCAGATCCGGTCATAAGGATCAATACCAAATTGCTATTTTCACGCTCGGAAATCATCATCCTGATGGGAAACTCATGCTGCAATGTACTTTTAAGAAAGTTTTTCACACGAACCATTTCATCAAAGGATTCGGTTGTTCCCGCAGCTTCAATATATCCTGGAGAGACAATGGCAATGCTGAAATGATTTTCAGTAACACTGAACCCGATATGGTTCAGATAATTTTGCAGATTTTCGTCACTTTGAAAAAAACCATTGATAAGCCTGTTGACGAATGCATTGTGAACAAAAACTTTCTGGTTCAGAAGTTCATCCTGCATGTCCTCACTCAGGTGGATCAGTTCATTCACATTTGTATTCAGTGATCCGAAGGTTACTTTCTCGCGGATTCCTTTATTCAAATATCCGGAAATGGAATGATAACTGCTGACGATAGGCTTTGACCAGCGCCGGGAGAGAGAATAGGCCGCCCCCAGGCATATGAACAAAGCAACCAGCATGACCGAAATAGAAATGAGCTGATAATAAGTGACGCTTTTCATGACCCATTTTTCTGGAAGAATAGAAACATATTTCCAATTGTTTTTGCTGCTGGTTGTATAGATGATGAACATTTTCCTGTCATTGACGGTCATCTCAACCATCCCTTCGTCTCCCTCTAACACAAGGGGGTCAATCTTTTCATCCGATTTAGAGACCAGAGAAATAAATTGATTATTATCATCAGCAATATAGGAGATGCTCCCGGGAGGCATTTCTTTATGATCAAGAAGGCTTATAAAGTCCGCCTCCCCTATTAGATATACAATCGCACCGACAATATCCCCCACATCCCGGCTACTTTCGACTGGAAGAGTCTGAACATAGGGAATCATTCTTTTGTTTTTAAAATCCTCTATGATGACTGACCGTACGGGGAGTATTTTGCCATGATAGAACCGGCTGCTCAGTCCATTATGCCAGTCAACAGAACTGATATCCTCCATCTTAAAAAAATTGACCGAATCATTAAAATCACTGTGAGTGTAAATGGAATAGGGAGTGATGATTGTATCCTGATTCTTAAGATATACATAGAAAACAGAATTGAAGGACGTATTATACAACAGCGAGTTTTTGAGTTCGATCATTGTTTCCCGAATCAAAGAAGACCTTTCCAGTTCACTCAGATTCTTCTCTTTATCAGAAATAAGCCTTAACAGTTTTGTATTTCCTGCCAATTGGTATGTGGACCATTTAATATCCTCTATAAAACTTTCCAGAACATCCTGGGTTTTCTTCAAATAAATAAGATGGGATCGTTTTACATGCTGTTCATACTCATTGACGATAGAGTTATTCATTAAGATACCGGCCATAAGGGGTATAAGAATCAAGATAATGTAAGCAGATAAGAAAGACAAAAAGATCCTATTGATAGAACGCATGAATCCCCCGCCGCAGTTTGGTTGTCGTCTAAAGAGTACATTGAAAATCCCTTGTTGTATATTTTTACATCATAAAATCCAAAGACATGAGTGGTACCTAAAGTTTTGTCCCCTCTCCTATCTAAAATTTTAGGCCCTATTCCAAAGTATTGGGTTCTATCCAGTTTCAACATCCCGGGATGATAATAAATGAGAAAAACACAGAACGAGGTAAAAAAAATATGCGGCAGAGAGTGGCGTTGACGCCTTCCGGCAGACTATATCAAGGGAAACATCAATACTTGAACAAGATTTTGAAATATAAAATGTTCTACCTTCTGATGCTTCCCGGTTTTGTTTATTTATTATTGTTCAGGTATCTTCCTATGTTGGGTTTGAGATACGCCTTTTTTGATTATGACCTGAGAGGTGTCGGCGGATTCATAGGTTTTGAACATTTCAATGATGCATTCGGCAGTGATGGATTTATGAGAGCATTTAAAAACACCCTCATATTAAGCTCAGCCAATATTTGCATTCAGATGACTCTGACCATCACCATTTCCCTCTTACTGAATGAACTTAAAAATCAAGTTTTTAAAAGAATTGTCCAAACGGTGGTCTACCTGCCCCACTTTCTTTCCTGGGTAGTTGTAGGGGCGCTCTTCACTCTGATCCTGTCCCGACAGGGCGGATTGGTGAACATGCTCATTGAATCAAGCGGAGGAGATCTTAAGTATTTCCTGGGGGATGTCAAACTCTGGCGGGGCACCTATCTTTTTATATTAAGCTGGCGGGAAGTCGGATGGGGTACAGTCATTTTTCTGGCAGCCCTGTCAGGAGTGGATCCACAGCTCTACGAAGCGGCCATTATGGACGGCGCCAACCGCTGGAAACAGATGCTTTATATAACCATACCCCACCTCATACCGGTCATTATCATCGTGCTGGTTATGAACCTTGCAAAAATATTCAACTTGTTTGAGTCGGTATTTGTTCTCTACAATCCCCTGGTGTACAAGGTTTCTGATGTCATCCAGACCTATGTATATCGATCTGGAATTGCAGAATACAGATTTGGTTATGCCACAGCAGTTGGGCTGTTCAGATCAGTTATCGCCTTTTTTCTCGTCATGAGTGCTAATAAAGCAGCCAAGTATTTCCGCGGCGAATCGGTACTGTAGGAGGACATAAAATGATTAAAAAGCACTCAATCCATAAACAATCATCTGCATATATAGCCTTCAGGGCCATCAATATTGTCATAATGCTCACTATTATTTTGCTCATAATGATCCCGATCCTGAAAATCATCATCGATTCATTTGATGAAAAAGCATCGGAAACTGTTTTCAGAATATTCCCTGAAACATTCACCCTGGGTGCCTATAAACTCATAGTAAGCCGCCCGTCCATATTCAGACCTCTTATGATCAGTTTCATAACAACAATATCAGGAACGATTCTTGCCATGTCTGTCACGTCACTCTATGCATATGGGCTGTCCCAGAGATCTTTGCCGGGAAGAAAATTCCTTCTTGTCCTTGCCCTGATAACAATGGTTTTTCGTGCTGGAATGATTCCCCTATTTCTTGTGATAAGAGATCTCGGCCTCATGAACTCACTCCTGGCAGTTATTTTAGTCCACGCCATGGATGCCTATTACCTTCTCCTGCTGAAGAATTTCTTTGAAGGTATTCCAACCAGTATTTTTGATGCGGCAGAAATTGATGGATGTTCTCCCCTGCAGACTTTTATCCGCGTGGTACTGCCCCTCTCAAAACCAGGATTGGCGGCAATAGGACTGTTTTACACGGTGTTCTATTGGAATCAGTTCTTCGATTACATCCTGTACATCCAGACAAAACCGAATCTTCATAATTTTCAGGTATTTCTGAGAAGTCTGGTCATAGAAACAGATACCCAGGGGTTTGAAGGATTCTCTTTTGCCACACAGAGTCTTAAAAATGCAGCCATCACAGTGTCGATAATTCCGGTTCTTGTTTTGTACCCTTTTGTACAAAAATACTTCGTCAAAGGTATAAACCTGGGAGCCGTTAAAGGTTAGTGAATCACAGGCTTTGCCTGAAAAATATAATGGAGGATTTTTATGAAATCTAAATTGAGTCAAATTTTACTTCTTTTAGTGATGCCCCTGGCACTGTTTGCTGCGGGACAACAGGAAGCGAGTGAAACAGGAGATCCGGGACTGAAGAAAATTTCAGCAATTTTTGACAGGATTCTGACCGAAGATAACGGCCAGAAAGAGTGGGCCGCGGCCTTTGAAGATCTGACAGGAACTAAAATTGAAATTGTAAAACCTGTTCACAATCAGTATTCTCAGATTCTGGGTGCGACTTTTGCTGCGGGAGATCTTCCCGACATTGTTGAAATTCAGACAAATGACTACCTGTCTTACGCCAAATCTGGCCATCTGGTTCCTCTGGAAGAGTACATAGAGAAATCAGCGGAATTCAAGAATGTAAGTAAAGATCTCATTGAAGCCTATCGATTGAAAGACGGTCATATATACGGCGTACCAACCTATGACGGCGGTGGCTGTGTGACTTACATCAGAAAAGACTGGCTGGACAATCTGAATATGAAAGTCCCGACAACATGGGATGAGTATTACAATGTCCTGAAAGCCTTTACTTTCAGTGATCCCGATGGAAATGGAGTCAATGATACCATGGGCCTGACAATGCCCTTTCAGACGGGGTACGAGTTTGATTACTACAACAGGTTTATCATGCAGCAAGCCATGTTCGGTTTCCAGAATAAAAATGGAAAATGGGTAGACGGGTTTCTCGAACCGGAAATGAAAGATGCCCTGACCCGGTTTAATAAACTGTATAATGAAGGCATCCTCGATAACGAATTTTTTACAAATAAGACATCGACTGCCAGAAGCAAGATTTATGAAGGTCAGGCAGGAGTTATGGAATATTGGTCTGGAACCTGGGCTGAAAGATTCGATGAAAGTGCTAAGAACAGTAATCCTGCGGCACAGGTCATCTCCATTGAACCCATTAAAAACGCCTTTTATATCAACAGAGTAGGACCCGCATTCTCAATTACAACAGCGGCAAAAAATCCCGCGGCAGTTTTTGATGTATTCCTGAACACAATGCTGGATAAAGGTGCCGGGCAGGTTCTGTTTACTTACGGAATTGAAGGGACACATTATGAAATGAAAGATGGAAAATACGTCATGATGCCCGAACCGGCCAATCCTGACAGACCCTTCGACAAAGCCTATTCAGACCCGACTCTCATCATGAACAATTGGAAGCCTCTTGTACCGCTGACAGATCTGATCAACCTCTCCAGGGAGATTCATGTTGCCAACTCGATTCAGTTATCATTGCCCCAGGGTGGAGATATATATATTAAAAGAAATGGTGAACTGCTGACAGTTAAACAGGAATTCTTCGCTCTCGCAGTCACTGGAGCATTAACACCTGCAGAGGCTCAGGCACAATACAAAGCCAAGGCAATGGATCTTGAACTTGATACGATTCTTGCAGAATTGAATCAATAAAACAGTCTCCTCTATTGGCAGAGTCTGTCCTCGTGGCGGGCTCTGCATTTTTTTTATCCCAAAGGAGGCCTATTCATGTTGAATATTGGGATCAGAGCCCATGATCTGGGAAAAATGACAGTGGAAAACTTGTCTGAGAAGATTGGAGAGTACGGTTTTTCCCATATCCAGCTGGCTCTGAAAAAATCTCTTATAAATCTCAATGACGATTCTGGTCGGCTGAGTCCCGGCATGGGTAATTATATCAGGGACTGCTTTTACTCGAAAAAGATTAATATTTCTGTGCTTGGATGTTATATCAATCCAGTCCATCCGGTTCCAGCAGAAAGGGAAAAATCACTGACCCGTTTTGCAGAACATCTGATCTTTGCCAGAAGTTTCGGGTGCTCTGTTGTCGGAACGGAAACAGGTTCCCCCCTGCCCGACAGCAGCTTTACAGATGAAATATACAAAGAAAAAACATTCCAGGACTTCATAGCCAGCCTAAAAAGGAT
>NZ_JAQIBL010000038.1 GCF_027859075.1 Oceanispirochaeta sp.
GAAAGATCAAGCTGACCGCCGAGGATCTGATCATCAGCCGGATACGGGATGTGGCAGGGATGTACGCCCGAGCCTGCGGATTTGGAAAGTGTTGCTGATTTTGTTTGAATTATAAATAAAAAACCCCGGGCGAAGGCCCGGGACTTGGTATGAATGAAAATCAGTAAACTAAAGTGATTGCAGGAAGGACATCTGTTGAATCTATTTGCCAAGTTGGGTCGGTTCCTACAGGTCCTGCATCAAATGACGATGTTGCCTCTATCCATTCTGCGCTTACCTTAAGAAATGTGTTAGGACCTTCAGCAAAGGTGATTTCCATTCCTGTACCAAAGGCAGCAGGAGCAGCAATACTTTCATAATCAGAAACATTGTCGTCCACATAGATTACGACATCCTCCCCGGAGAAGATGAGGAGCATTTCCCCTGTGAGAGTTATTCCTGTCTGGACATCATAATAGGGGTCAAAAGTGACTATATATCCGTCAGTTATGGTGGTGTAGGATAAACCGGAAGCTGATCCTCCCATATCAAGGATATTATAAGCATTTTCCAGAGCCTGAAATGTCAAGTTTGCCAGGAAACCTGTATCATAGCTGGCATTCGGTACTGAAACATCGTAGTTGGAATCTACTTCAGTACCGCTCCATGTACCGGTATAGATATCTGAGCTTCCCGGATCATCATCTACCATGACCCAGTTTCCTGATGCTGTCGCGACGGGACTGCTCCCCACCGGCTCAATAATTGTGCCTGTTCCACTTGGTCTGTCTGCTATTGTACTCGTCATTGACAGGGAGTTGTCGGAACGGCTCATGATAAAGGAACCTGATCCACTCTCCTCTCCCGCATAGGTTCCGTAGAAAGATGTCGCTGTCAGGGTCCCGTTCCAGACGCCCCAGGCATCTCCGCCGAAGGTTCCGGTAAATAACCTGATACTGCTTTTCTCACTATCTGTTGCTGATACTGCAGAAGCTGATCCGGTTGCAAGAACTGTTGTTTCATCCGCGGCATAGAGTTTGACTGTGCCGCTGAATCCGGCTGTTTCGGTATAGGTCCCGCTGAATACAAATTTTAATCCGTTCGAAGTATTTTTTGCAAAGATATCCAGGGCTCCTGTCGAGTAGTCGTACAGCCCGCCGACGATATAATCAGCACTCATATAGCGTATCTTTCCACTCACACTGACGGTTGAAGCCCTGGCTCCGGCAGCTATATCCCCAAATTGCAGATCCATAACCGCAGCCTCTCCGTTATCCAGAGCAACTGTTCCCATCAGGTTCTCAGGCGGTGGTATGGTATTTGCAAGTTCGTCATTTACAGGTTCGTCATCTACAGGTTCATCTGATGAAGAGCCGTCACTGCAGCTGGTGAATGCAAGTATCAAGGCAAGAAAGATCAGCATAAGGGAATTAAAAAATAATTTCATATACATCCTCGCTTCTTTGAAAAATATCAATTATTATACTATATTTAAACATATAAGTAAATGTTTGTTTTTTCTTAAGTCAGGAATAATTAACCCTGTTCTGCAATGGGAACTCCTATTGTTTTCTGTATTGCCCATGAGGTTATTAATATTCATTACACTTTGATGGAGGGCTTTTTGTGGACCAGCTGCAGCCGGATAAATATAATCTCAAGGAAATCAGATCAGTTATGCCTTTTCGATTCCTCGACAAAATCAGGATGGGTGATCTTCTGAATCTCTCCCAGGTACAGTACTATGAAGAAGGGGAGATCATCATATGCCAGGGGGATGTGAACCAATCTTTCTACAGCATACTTTCGGGTAGTGTCAAGGTGACAGCGAACAGGGGTTCTGATGGAGGAGAGAGTTATATCTGCACCATCGGCAAGGGAGAAATCTTCGGGGAAGCAGGAATGTTTCTGAAGGTACCCAGAACGGCCAATGTGATCTGCGCCTCACAGGCGGAAGTTGTTATGATCACCAGGCGGAACCTGCTGCAGTTTATAAAAATATTCCCCATGGAGGGGAATAAGGTTCTCATGATGATCATCTTCAGCCTCCTCAGAAAGCTGAAGGAGTCCAATCAGGAGTTGGCTTATGAAAGAAAGGATAATGCCTCACAGGATGATATCGATGCCCTTGTGAATGATATGCTCGGTTAATAGTCCGTAAATGAGGAAGAATAGAAGACCATACCGTCAATATCAAGAATCCCTCCTGCGACGCTATATTGTTTGTTCTCTCTTGTGACCAGACCGGAGAGGTACTCATAATAGACGGGATTGTCCTGATAATCCTGAATCGATTCGACAGGTAAATAGCTGCCTTCCGGAGCCACAGGCATAAAAACATCTTCTCCCAAGAGATCGGAATACTCAATATTGTCATAGTCATAATTAAAGACATGGGTTGTCACAATATACATTGAACCGTTTAGCGGATCAGCTTTGATAAAACCTTTGTGAGATTTATACAAACCGATGGATGGATACTGGGTATAAGATTCGTAGGTTGTATCGGTTATAATTAATACATCCGTACCATCGTATCTACCAGGTGAAAGATCCCAGACTCCCGCATAATCCTCATCTGTGGTGGGGCCGAGTTGATTGGAGCAGGAGAATATCAGGAATGTGGTGAGAAAAAGACATAAATTACGGTAAAAATGCTTCAAAAGGAACCTCCTGAAAAGGGGATGCATGCTTATTATACCATCATCCCTGGTTTCAGGTCCAATACCTCTGTCTATAAAATATTAAAAAACTCCGTCGGGCAGGAAGGATCAACTGGACCGACGGAGACAACCGGGAATCGAAACCGGAGGACTTTATTGTGCTCCCGAATTTCGTTCCTGGCAAGTCCTAATATTCCAAAAAGCAAAAGTCTTTCAACATTTACGGATGGACGATTCCTTTAAGATAATCATGATCGTTCATTTTCTTTAGAGTTTCCAGAAGCCCCTGCAAATTTGTCTTGTGGGTGAACATCTTTTCGAGTCCGAGTGCTTCATGGCGTTCCAGGATTCCAAAAGCTTTATTGAAGGCCGCAGGATGGTTGGCACTCATTCCCAGAATTCTTGCATGCTTGCTGCACACCAGTCTGGCCGGGTCAAAAGAGACCTCACGCCCCTGATTGACCATGTTGCCAACTTCAACAAAAGTACCCATACGCCGCATCATTTCCAGGCCGTCAACAAAGGTATCCACATTGTTGGAGCATTGGATGACAACGTCGGCTCCACCCGAGGTAAGATCTCTGACCTTGTCTATCCGCTCCTGCCGGCTGTACTGGTGATAATCGATGATATGATCGGAGGCGGCAATCTCTTTGGTCAGGCGTAAGCGAGTTTCCCGGCTACCGATCATGATGACCTGACGGGCCCCCATGAGTCTTGCCAACAGGGCAGAGAGAACTCCAACCTGACCCGAACCTATGATGACCACTCTGGAGTCTGTGGTCAGTCCTGCTTCCATGATTCCAGGTCCTGTCAGGGTAAGCTCAAGGGCTCTCATGGCCACGGCCATGGGGTCCAGGAGGACGGCGATGTCGGAGGGCATAGAATCAGGTACCTTCCAGACATAGGTTTCGGGGAAAACATAGACGTATTCGGCAAAGCCTCCCATGAAGTAAGGCCAGTTACTGATGTTGGAGCTGATGGTTTCTTTTCCTTCCAGTCCCAGTTTGGAGTAGGGGACACCGTAGACGAAGGAGTTGTCGCAAACAGTGCAGGTTCCGGGTCTGCTCGACAGACATCCGGCACATTTTCCACAGGTTATCCAGGGATAAAGCACTATGCGGTCACCCTCCGAGAGAGGTCCGCCGAAAACATTCAGACTCTTGTTGGCCTTGGAGCCCATGGAGACGATTGTCCCGGTTACTTCATGGCACATGATGGCCGGGTAGGGTGGATTATCCTGGATGAGATGTCCATCGGTACCGCAGATTCCTGCGGCCTCTACTTTTAGCAGAAGGCCGTCCTCTCTGACTTCCGGGATGGGCAGCTCCTGGATTTCTATATTGTAGCGGCCCTTCCATATGGCGGCTTTTCCTGTTTGGCTCATAATTGACTTCCTTTAGGGGATGGATCATTTTATTATCCCCCTCACTCAGGGCTCTGTCAATTATTACCTTTAATGGCCAGTACTGCATTCTGGCCACCGAAGCCGAAGGAGTTTGTCAGGGCTGCCGAGAATTTGACTTCCCTTGCCGTGTTGGGAACTGTGTCCAGAGGACAGTCCGGATCGGGGGTGTTCTGATTTATCGTGGGAGGGATTATTCCATTGTATAGGCTTAGTACTGTGGCTGCGGTTTCGATGGCTCCGGCTGCTCCCAGGGTGTGTCCTATCATGGATTTGTTGGAGCTGACCGGTATTTTGGAGGCTTTCTCTCCAAATACATTTTGAATGGCCCTTGATTCGGTCCGGTCATTGGCCTGGGTGGATGTTCCGTGGGCATTGATGTAGCCGATATCTTCAGGCTTGAGTCCTGCTTCGGCCATCGCCAGTTCCATGGCTCTACCCGACCATTTCCCATTCTCTTCAGGAGCGGCAATGCTGGAGGCATCGGCGGTCATGCCGATTCCCGCCAGGCAGGCATAGATTCTGGCGCCCCGTTTCTCGGCATGGCTTCTTCTCTCCAAAATCAGAGCCGCGGATCCTTCTCCGATGACAAAACCATCTCTGTCTTTATCAAAGGGACGGCTGGCTCCCCGGGGATCATCATTCCGGGAGGACAGGACTCTCATACAGCTGTAGGAATCTACCACAAGGGGAGTGATGGTCGATTCGGTTCCTCCGGCGATCATCACATCCGCCTGGTTCAGTCTGAGGATCTGTATGGCCGAGGCGATGGAGTGAACTCCTGTGGCACAGGCCGAGAGAACTGCCATATTGGGGCCGTGGAGTCCCAGTTCAATGGCTATATTTCCAGCAGCCATATTAGGTATGATCCTGGGTACTGCCAGAGGATGGCCTTTTCCCGGTCCTTTTTCCGCGAGGATGGAGAACTGTTTTTCCAATATTTCATAATCTCCGGCAGCAGAGCCCATGATACATCCTGCTCTGACAGGATCAATCGTCGTGAGATCCAGATGGGCATCCCTGACGGCTTCGAGGGAGGCACATACGGCAATCTGGGAGAATCGGGACATCTTGCGGGCATTCTTTTTTTCCATAAAATCCGAGGCTTTGAAGTCCTTGAGCTCACAGGCAATGGTTGTGGCGAAACCCTCGGTTACAAAAGCCCCGATGGGAGCAGCTCCGGACACTCCGGAAATCAGATTTTGCCAGAAATCTTCCTTGTTCAGACCTATGGATGTTATGGTTCCGATTCCAGTTACGACAATATCTTCATTCATAATCATTGCAGTACTCCTTAATTCTTTTATTTTGACAGAATGCATGAAATTGTCAATGTACAGGACTAGTACATATTGACTATTTTTGACATCATCTGTTAAAACGTCAGAATAACATTTACTCTTTTAAAATGATCCGGTAATATCGGAGTGATATTTCAGAAGAGAATATATTGAGGAGTCTGTCGTGAACTATCCAAAAATAATACAAGGCGGTATGGGTATTGCCGTTTCAAACTGGTGTCTGGCCCGGGAAGTCGCCTTGGCTGGTCATTTGGGGGTCATCTCAGGAATTGCTCTGGATGGTATTTTGGCCAGACGGCTGCAGGATGGCGATCCCGGCGGACATATGAGACGGGCCCTTAAGGCTTTTCCTTTTCAGGAAACGGCCAAACGGATACTGGACAAGTATTTTGTTCCTGAAGGATCAGGTAAAAAATATGTTCAGGTTCCCATGTTTACAGTCAAAAACAATAACCACCTGGATGAACTGACTGTGGCGGCCAACTTTACAGAAACATACCTGGCTAAAGAAGGTCATCCCGGACATATCGGTGTGAATTATCTGGCTAAGGTTCAGCTGCCTACACTCTCTTCCATATATGGTGCCCTCCTGGCGGGAATTGATTATGTCATCGTTGGTGCAGGAATCCCTCTTGAAATCCCGGGCATACTGAAGCGTCTTTCTGAAAATAAGGATGCTTCTTTAAGACTCAGTGTTGAGGACGCAGACAAGACTGAAAGTTTCTTTTCCCACTTTGATCCGGCGGCCCTTTTTGGAGCCAAACTCCCCTCCTTGAAAATGCCTCGTTTTCTGCCCATTGTTTCGTCCAATTTTCTGGCGACCATGATGACCAAGAAAGCATCAGGACCAATTGATGGTCTCATCATTGAGAACCACAATGCCGGAGGCCACAATGCTCCTCCCCGAGGAAAACTGACCCTGGATGAAGCAGGGGAGCCCGTGTACGGTGACAGGGATGCGGTCGATACAGAAAAACTGAAAGAACTGGGACTCCCCTTCTGGCTGGCCGGATCATTCGGGACTCCCGGCGGACTCAAGGCCGCCTTAAAGGCGGGAGCTGCGGGTATTCAGGTTGGTTCGGCCTTTGCTCTGTGCCGGGATTCCGGGATTTTTCCTGAACTGAGAAAAAAAATCATTGCCGCTGTGAAGAAGGGAGATAGTTCTGTATTCACCGATGCTGAGGCTTCTCCTACAGGATTTCCTTTCAAAGTATTAAAACTCAAAGATACCATTGCTGAAAAATCTGTGTTTGAAATGCGGAAGAAGATCTGCAATCTGGGCTATTTGAGACATATCTATAAAAAAGAAGACGGCAGCCTGGGATACAGATGTTCTGCCGAAGCTAAGGAAAGCTTTGTCATGAAGGGGGGAGACCCTCAGGAAGCGGATCAGAACAAATGCTGTTTGTGTAATGCCCTGTATGCTACGGTCGGACTGTCTACAAGCTATGCCGACGGGAGTATTGAGAAACCCCTTGTGACACTGGGGTCCCACCTGGATACATTGAAAGAACTTGTTCAGACAAAAATAGACTTTACAGCCCGGGATGTGATTGATTACATCATGAATGGGAAATCAGAACCGGCTACACAATCCTGATAGTGTGGTCCGGTTCTTTTAATAAAAAGACTTTAACGGTCGACTCTGGCGCCGCCGCCTCCGACGATCTTTTCAACCTCTGCCAACGTGGCCATGGTTGTATCTCCGGGGGTGGTCATGGCCAGTGCACCGTGAGCCGCACCGTAATTGACGGCTTTATCTGCATCATTGAAGGTGATAAATCCATAGATCAGGCCGGAGGCAAAGCTGTCTCCCCCACCCACCCGGTCCATAATTTCAAGTCCGGGTCTGTGCTGTGCCTCATAGATTGTCCCGTCATACCAGGATATGGCTCCCCAATCGTTGACCGTGGCTGATTTGACGCCTCTCAGGGTTGTCGCTGTGGCCTTGAAGTTGGGGAATGCTGCTGTGGCTTTGTTGATCATTTTCTTGAAGCTGTCTGTTTCCAGTTCCCTCAGATTATCATCTGTTCCTTCCACCTCAAAGCCCAGACAGGCCGTGAAGTCTTCTTCATTTCCAATCATCACATCCACATATTTTGCTATTTCTCTGTTCACTTCCTGGGCCTTGGCTTCACCGCCTATGGCTTTCCACAGGGAGGGGCGGTAGTTCAAGTCGTAGGAGATGATGGTTCCATACTTCTTGGCTGCCTTCATGGCTTCGATGACGACTCCGGGTGTGGTCTCAGAGAGGGCTGCGAATATTCCGCCTGTGTGAAACCACTGAACTCCCTGGGAAAAAATTCCTTCCCAGTCGATGTCCCCTTCTTTCAGCTGGGAGACAGCCGTATTGCCTCTGTCTGAACAACCGACGGCTCCTCTGATGCCGAATCCGCGTTCTGTGAAGTTCAGGCCGTTTCGGGTATCCCGGCCGCAGCCGTCGTATTTATCCCATTTGATGTAGGAGGTATCCACTCCGCCCTGGAGGATCAGGTCTTCTACCAGACGTCCTACAGGGTTGTCAGCCAAAGCGGTGACAACAACGGCTCTTTTACCGAAACAGCGTCTCAGTCCCCGGGCAACATTGTATTCACCGCCGCCTTCCCAGGCGGTAAACTGCCTTGCTGTATGGATTCTCCCTTCACCGGGATCCAGGCGAAGCATCACCTCTCCCAGGGACAGGATGTCATATCTGCACTCGGATGCAGGTTTAATAATTAATTTTGACATGGTTTTCTCCTTTTATAAGAACGTTCTACCAGAATGTACTAACAGAGCCATTACATGGCTCTGGTGGTTTTCTAGTATAGGCCTAAGGGCCTAAGGGTATGTTCTACCAGAGTCCTGACAGGACTCTGGTGATTTGTATGATTAGGCCTAAGGGTATGTCCTACCGGAGCCATAACATGGCTCCGGTGGTTTTCTAGTATAGGCCTAAGGGCCTAAGGGCCTAAGCCGAAGGGTATTTTGCTGCCAGTTCAACAGCTTCTTTGACGATCTTGGCAATCTTGTCCCAGCTGCCGGATTCAATGTCCGCCGCTTTTCCAACCCAGGTGCCGCCGGCACAGGGGACTTGAGGAATAGAGAGATAGTCTCCCAGGTTGTCGGTGTTTACGCCGCCTGTAGGCATGACATTGATTCCCATGTGCTTATAGGGACCGATGAAGTTGGCCAGCATTTTGGTACCGCCCATGGCTTCGGCCGGGAAAAACTTGACCATTCTGATGCCGAACTGCATGATCTGCTCCAGCTCGGAGGGGGTACAGAATCCGGGGAAGAAGGGATAGCCCGACTTGACGGCTTCTGTCACTATCACGGGATTAAAGCCAGGGGCTACCGCAAACCGGGCGCCAGCATCGAAGGCTCTGTGAAGGTCTTCGATTGTGAGGACTGTTCCGGCTCCCAACACCAGTTCGGGAAACTGCCGGGCCGCTTCT
Organism: Oceanispirochaeta sp.; assembly: GCF_027859075.1. Lineage (NCBI taxonomy): Bacteria > Pseudomonadati > Spirochaetota > Spirochaetia > Spirochaetales > Spirochaetaceae > Oceanispirochaeta > Oceanispirochaeta sp. Next base: position 8,786 of record NZ_JAQIBL010000038.1, read on the forward strand.
TTGATGATCCCTTCGGCAGCCTTGGTTCGGAAGGTGATTTCGGCTGCTTTGAGACCGCAATCATTTAAGACTTTGCACATCCTGATGCCGTCTTCCACCTTTTCGATGGCCAGAACGGGAACGACTTTAACCTTTCCCAATGCCTGAACAACAGCATCGCATTTTTCTTTGTATTCACTCATTCTATACTCCTTGAGTTCGTTGTGAACTCGTTGTTTCAATAGTCCTACTTTATCATGACTTCCTAAAATGAAACAGGGTTTTAAAAACTGAAAATGTAAATTTAATTATTTTTTATCTGGTCTTTACGGAGTAATCTGGTCCAGAGTCGGTCTTCAAATCTATCAAGATTCTCTGCTGCCTCCACATATTCGACTTGTGCAAAATCTAAATCCTCGGAGGCCTTGAAGTCTTGGGCCATCGTCTCGGTCAGGCAAAGGAGGGAGAGAATAAGGGCATATGTTATTTTCATACTTACATTTTAATGGTTTCGGGCTGGTTTTGCCTTTCTTTTGTACCTATGACCTTTTGCAACATTGAAGGGAAAGAATCTGCTTGACAATCGGGGTCTGGTGTTTTAAAACACTAAAAGGGCCTGGGGTGACTCGTATAACCCGGGGCTGGAATCTATTTTAATTATTAATGGAGAAACTCATATGCTAAATAAAATACCAAAAATCCTCTCACCCGAACTGGTTAAGATTTTGATGGAAATGGGTCATGGTGATGAAATCATCATTGCTGATGGAAATTTTCCCTCAGCCAGCTGTGCTCAGCGCCTGGTCAGGGCCGATGGTCTCAGCGGTACGGACATTCTGGATGCGGTGCTGGAACTCTTTCCTCTGGACCCCTACGGTGAGGAAGCCCCGGTTTCTCTGATGGAAATTGTTCCCGGGGATACGGTAGAGACTCCCATATGGGATGAATACAAAGGCATTGTCAAAAAGCATAATGCTTCTTTCAAGGATTTCAACTTTATCGAGCGCTTTGAATTCTATGAAAGAGCCAAAAAAGCATTTGCTGTTATTGCCACAGGAGAAGGTGCTTTGTATGCTAATGTGCTGATTCGTAAAGGGGTCGTCGTCGACTGACCCTCAAAGGGAAGGTTTCAATGGGATTATCACTGCCGCGTATTCTGATCCTGGATACAGGTGGAACCATCAGTCAGACCGCTAGTGCTGATGGTTCTCTTGTTCCCTGTTCTACCGATTACATCGAGATGGTTCCCCGTCTTCATGATATTGCCCGGCTGGAAGTCCTGCGTCTGGAGAGGATGGACAGCAGCGATATGACTTCAATCCTCCGGATGGAGATGGCCCGGCTCATATACGAGAATTACGACGGTTTTGACGGATTTGTGGTGATTCACGGAACTGATACCATGGTGGAAACAGCAGCCGCCCTGAGTTATATGGTTCAAAACCTGGGGAAACCCGTGGTTCTGACGGGGGCGCAGCTGCCTATTTTTGCACCCGGTCCGGACGGCCTCAATAATCTGTATTACTCAGTTAAGGCGGCTTCCATGGATCTGGGAGAGGTGGTTATCTGCTTTGGAGACCGCATCCTCCGGGGAAACCGGAGCATTAAAGAGAATGTGCATGGCTTTAACGCCTTTCATTCCTTTCGGGTTCCCCCTCTGGGGGAGCTGGGAGTCTCTGTCCGTCTTCTGGACCACCGCATCCCCCGCAGTACTTCCCGGCCCTGTTTCTTCTCTTCCCTGAATTCCGGGGTTCTCTACCTTCCCATGACTTCCGGCAGTTCCATATCCCTTTTGGAGGGTCTTCAGGATTATCCTGGTCTGGAGGGTCTCATTCTGGGAGGTTTCGGTTCGGGTAATCTGCCGGCTCATGAAATTCCCGCCTTAAAAAAGATCCTGTCCAGGGGCATCCCCGCTCTGGTCATCACCACCTGCCTGAAGGGGCATACCATACTTTCCCTCTCTGGGGCGGGGCGTAAGGTTTCTGATGCAGGGGCCCGGGAGGGGTTTGTTCTTACGGCCGCGGCAGCCCTGCAGAAGATGATGTATGCCCTGGGACGGGTCGGCATGGAACAGCCCGGTTTCACGGGGCATAAGCGAATGGATGCGGTTTACCGCCTGTTGGTTGAACCTGTGGGATGTGATCTGGATAAATCACTGCTCCCGCTGGTATGAAGCATTCTCCGGGGCGAGTCGATGGGAAAGGTTTCCTGTCATCATCATCCCTGCTGAGCCGGGGTTGCTGTGTCAAAACGAGAAAAAACCACTCTTCCACAGGGAATGAAAGTAATTCCGCCTGGTGTCCAGTATAATCATATTTGAAGGATCTTTCTTTGATCTTATTCCTGTGTTTAGTCACTGGCTTTTTCCTGATGGAGATTTGAGATGTCTGACATGCCCGGATTCTGACTTATGATGCTGCCCCGGGCATGGTATAGTTTGGATGAATACAGTCCTGTTCAACAGAGTTATAAATAACCGGAAACAATGGGATCGAAATTGAGGGAGTTTCCAATGAATACAGTACTGATAAAACAGTGCAGCCGTGTGTTTCAAAGTGCTGCCAAAGGGGTCTTGAAGGATTCGGATATTCTGATTGAAGGGAATATCATTAAAAAGATAGGACAGAATCTGGATGTTCAGGCCGACAGGGTCATTGATGGGCGGGGGAGGGTTGTTATCCCCGGGCTGGTCAATTCGCATCACCACTTTTACCAGACATTTACCCGCAATCTTCCGGCTGTTCAGAATGCTGAACTCTTTGAATGGCTGGTATATCTCTATGATATCTGGAAGCATCTGGATATAGAATCGGTTTACAACTCCTCCCTACTGGCCATGGGAGAACTTTTAAAGACAGGCTGTACATGCGCCACAGATCATCATTATCTCTATCCCCGTGACATTGACGGGGACATCATGGCGACTCAATTTGCCGCCGCGGACAAGCTGGGAATGCGCTTTTCTCCAACACGGGGGTCCATGTCGTTGAGCAAAAAAGACGGGGGCCTGCCTCCGGATACGGTTGTTCAGGATGAGAAGACGATTCTCAAGGATTCTGAGAGGGTCATCAAGGCTTATCACGATCCGGATGACTTCTCCATGAAGAAAATTGTTCTGGCTCCGTGCAGCCCCTTTTCGGTTACCGAACAGCTGATGAAGGACTCTGCCGCCCTGGCCAGGGAGTACGGGGTGCGCCTCCATACCCACCTGGCGGAAACCAGGGACGAAAATGAGTTCTGCCTCCAGGTCTATGGCCGCCGGCCCCTGGAGGTCATGGCCGACTGTGATTTTCTGGGGGAGGACGTTTTCTTTGCTCATGGAGTTCACTTCAATGATGAAGAGCTGGACCTTCTGGCCCATACAGGGACTCATATCGCCCACTGTCCCACTTCGAATATGCGTCTGGGATCCGGTATTTGCCGTGTGACCGAAATGATTCCCAGGAGTATAAATGTCGGTCTGGCCGTGGACGGGTCAGCCTCCAATGACTCCTCGGATATGCTGGGAGAAGTCCGGAACGCCCTGATGCTCCAGAGGGTTCATTACGGAGCGTCGGCAGTCACTACAGCGGATGTGCTCAAACTGGGTACAGAGAATGGAGCCCGCCTCCTTGGTTATGATAAAGTTGGACGTCTGGAAGAGGGAATGGCGGCAGATCTGGCCGTCTTCAATATGGATAAACTGGAGTATGCCGGTGCCTTGAGCGATCCAGTGGCGGCGTTGATCTTTTCCGGATACAATCATGAAGCAGAATACACCATAGTCAACGGAAAAATAGCCGTAGACAAGGGAAAGCTGACGGCTGTGGATGAAGAGGAATTGAAAGATTCCTGCATGCGCCTGTCTGCAGAATTATGGAAAAAGGGAGGAGTTCAGCTATGAGCGGTATGTTTTTAAAACCTCTGACAATAAAAGAAGCTGTCACAATGAAAGCCGAGTATTCAGGGAGTCTATATCTGGGAGGCGGGAGTGAAATCAATAATCCTGCATCCATATCTCATGGAGAGGTCTATATCTCTTTGGAAGCCCTGAACCTGAAGGCCTGTGTGAAGGGGAATCATACTTATATTCTGGGAGGAAGTACGACCTTTCAGGAACTGATTGACTGGGATGAATGCTACCCCCCTTTGAAAGAAGCAGCCTTGTTTTTGAGCTCACGGAATGTCCGGAACCAGGCAACATTGGGTGGAAATATAGGTGCTCATCTGCCTGATTCCTATCTGGTCCCCATCTTGATGGTTCTGGATGCAGATTTGGAGCTGGGCACAGAGGAAATAATTCCCCTGTCCAGGTATATCGAAGAAGACAGGCATGATCTTATCATCAATGTGCGCTTTGCCCATAACAAGGGTCATGGCGCAGTTAAAAATATTCTGCGGAGCGCGGGGGGGCTTTCTGTTCTTTCCGCTGCCGTATCCCTTCAGACAGACCAGGGGAAGATTATAAAGGCTGCCATCGCCGTCAGCGGCCTGGGTGAGAAAATTACCAGGCTGACGAGTGTGGAGGAGGCTCTTATCACAGGACATGTCAAACCCGGCAACGAGCTGGAAGAGGCCGTTAAAAAAGCCGTTACTGCAAAAAGTGATCTGAAGGGGTCGGCGGAATATAAAAAAGAGCTCTGCGCTGTCATCGTTCAGGACTGTGTAAACCGCTGTCTGGAGGCTTCAGCATGAAGATTGAATTTATATTAAACGGAAGAACACTCTATACGAATGTGGATGACTTTCAGAATGCACAGGTATTCCTGACCCAGCAGGGGATGATCTCAGTCCGAGACAGTGATCATCATGCAGGATTCACCGGCAGCGATACCATCCTCCTGGATGGGAAACCCGTCAATGCGGGACTTCTGGTCGCCGCTCAGTTGGACGGACATTCCGTCGAAACCGGAGAATCCCTGTCGGGTGTCAATAAAATGGGATATCTCCAGGCGGCTCTTGTCGATGCCGGTGCCGTCCAGTCGGGCTACAATGCTCCTGCCTCGGCTCTTATCCTGAAGGAACTGCTGGAGCGTATTGAAAAACCGACGGATTCAGATATCCGGGACGCTTTTTCCGGCCTTTTTGTCCGGGATTACGGTTATATCCCTCTTTTCAAAGCGGTAGAACTGGCTCTGGAATACCGGGATGACCCCGATTTTGCCCATGGCTCAGCCAAAACTAAGATTGCTCCCGAGTTCCGGGAAGACCTCCGGGACGTGGGAACACCACGCCGCAAGGTGGACGGTGCCCAGCTGGTGATGGGACGCAAAGCCTATGTGGAGGACCGGGTTGAACCGGGCTCCCTGTATATGAAGCTCTTAAGGAGCAGTTTTGCTCATGCCTATATCACGAAAATTGATACTTCCATGGCCGAAAGCCTCCCCGGTGTCGTATCCATCGTGACCCATGAAAACTGTCCGGATGTCTATTATGGATCGGCCGGTCAGGGATTTCCCGAACCCTCTCCCTATGATAAGAAGATGTTCAATCAGAAAATCAGGCATCACGGTGACAGAATCGCCGCTGTCGTGGCCGAAACCGAGCAGATTGCTCTGGATGCCATCGCTCTGATTCATGTGGAATATGAAGCTCTGCCAGTGATTCGCTCCATCGAAGAAGCTAAAGCAGAGGGAGCTCCGATTGTTCAAAACGGATGGATAGAGTACGTCGCAGGCGCTCCTGATGATCTGGAAGAACAGAATAAGGGAGCCGATCCCAGAGATGGAAGAGTCATCTATCAGTTTCCCATTGGCGGAAACCCGCGAAAGAATATTGCTGCTTCCGTAGATGGCGGTATTGGAGATGTGGAGGCTGCTTTTAAGGACTCTGATGTAGTCCTGGAGAGGGAGTATGAGTCCTCTCAGATTCAGTGTACACCATTGGAACCTCATGTTGTTTATACAAAAATGGAAGGGGACCGCCTGGTCATTCATGCGTCCACCCAGGTTCCCTGGCACCTCCGGCGCATCGTGGCCCTGGTGCTGGGAATCAAGGAAAATAAGATCCATGTCATCAAGGAACGGGTCGGTGGAGGATACGGCTCCAAGCAGGATATCCTGTTGGAAGAGCTGGCTGCCTGGGTTACCTGGCAGACCGGAAAGTCCGTATTCTATCAGTACTCCCGCAAAGAGGAGTTTATTGCCTGCACCACACGGCATGTGATGAAAATCAAGGTGAAAATCGGTGCCAAAAAAGACGGAACCATGACGGCTATCGACATGACCGTCGAAGCCAACACAGGGCCTTTCGGGAACCATTGTCTCACTGTGCCTATGAACGCCTGTTCCAAGTCGCTGCCACTTTTCCTCTGTGATCATTTTCACTTTGATGTAACCACATACTACAGCAATATCCCTCCAGCCGGTGCCTACCAGGGATACGGTGCTCCCAAGGGTTCCTATGCCCTTCAGATGGCCGTGGCCGAACTGGCCGAAGCGCTGGGAATGGATCCCCTGGCGCTGATCGAAAAAAACAGAGTTCGAGAAGGGTCCATGCTGGATATTCTCAAGTGTCTGGGTGAAGGACGGGAAGGCAAGGCAGCCCCTGTCATCAGCTGCGGTCTCGACGGTTCCCTTAAAAAGGGGGCTGAACTGATTGAGTGGGGAAAGAAGGTAGAATCGGCAGATCCCGATGTCAAAATCGGCAAGGGTGTTGTTATTATACAGCAGGGTTCGGGTCTGCCTGGACTGGATCACTCCAATGCGGAGGTCAAACTTTTAACCGACGGGACCCTTTTAGTCCGTTCAGGTGGAGCCGATCTGGGTACGGGTCTTGATACGGTTTGTGTGAAGGTCGCCGCTGAGGTTCTGTGCTCCCCTATGAATGACATTGCCATCCGTTCCGGAGACTCGGATACCACCAGTTTCGACACTGGAGCCTATGCCTCCAGCGGTACCTACTTTTCCGGAAATGCCGCCCTGAAAGCCGCAGAGGATCTTAAGGTCAAGATCTTGAAGGCCGCCGGTGAAATGCTGAATGAACCTGTCGAGAATCTAGTTCTGGAATACCCCTCTCTTGTCAAAGGGAAAAAAGGTCAGGTCAGTTTTGAGGAGATATCCCGTGACAGCCTCACAGGGGAGGGACGAGGCCAGCTCATCGGGTCAGCCTCATATACCACCGAGGATTCGGCCTTTCCCTACGGGGCCCATTTCTGTCAGGTGGCAGAGAATATCCGCAGCGGGGCCGTAAAGATACAGAAATACTATGCCCTCCAGGACTGTGGAACTCCCATTAATCCTGAATTGGCTCTGGGACAGATCTATGGCGGCGTGATGAAGTCCATCGGCCATACCCTGTATGAAGAGATGGTCTTTGATGAAAGGGGGCGCTGTATAAACCCGGATCTCAGAAGTTACGGTGTCCCCATGATGGGTGATGTGCCCGAGGATTTTCAGGCACACATGGTCTTTACGGATGATCCCTTCGGGCCATTCGGAGGAAAGTCTATCTCCGAGATTGCGGTTAACGGAGCAGCCCCTGTGATTGCCAATGCTATCCATGATGCCTGTGGTGTGTGGATTCGCTCCTGGCCTCTCACACCTGAAAAGATATTAAAAGGTCTGGGAAAGATCTGATACAATCCCCTGTCGGAGCAGGGGTTTTTTTTACTCCGATTTTCGGTAGCTCAGAATAGCCCAGGCATTGAAGAACAGGGCAAATCCCGAGAGAGCGGCCAACTGGACAAGGAGATCACTGAAATGACTGCCCTTGAGATAGACCTGACGGAGCACTTCGATCATATACCGGAGGGGGACAAAGAGGCTGAAGTACTGGGCCCATTGTTCCATGCTGCTGACGGGTGTATACAAACCGCTGAGAAAAATAAAGGTGATGATAAAAAAGAACATCATAAACATGGCCTGCTGCAGGGTCTTCCCGTAATTGGATATAACCAGGCCGAAGCCGGAGATTCCCAGAATAAAGATGGATGCAAACAGATAGATCGTCGCCAGTGAACCTTCGGGCGTCAGGGAGTAGAAAACTCTGGCAATGCCGAAACAGAGGGTCAGCACCACAAAGCCGATAATCCAGTAGGGGATCAGTTTGGAGAGGATCAGGATAAAACGACCCACCGGGGTGACATTGATCTGTTCCAGTGTCCCTTTCTCTTTTTCTCCCACAATGTTCAAGGCAGGAAGAAAGCCGCAGATCATGGTCAGAAGCATCACCATCAGAGCGGGGACCATAAACACGGGGTATCTGAGGTAGGGATTGAAACGGTAGCGGGGTATGATTTCCACGGGAGATGGAAGGAACAAGTCAGGACCCTTTGATGCCTGGCTCAACTCTGTGTTGAAGTCCCTGATGATGGCCGAGAGGTAGGATGTACCCAGGGCTCCTTTTGTTCCGTTCACTGCATTCGCAGAAATATTCAGATCCGCAACATTTTCTTTGAGCAGCCTTGTTTCGAATCCCGAGGGGATGATCAACAGCGCATCTGAACGGTCCAGCTCTATCGATTTCATGGCATCATCATAGCTCTCTGTTAAATCGGAAAGAATGAAATATCCCGAGGCGGTGATTTTCTGAATCAGCTTGCCCGACAGAAGGCTGTGATCATGGTCTATGATCTCCAGATTAATATTTTTGACCTCAAAGTTGGCCGCCAGGGGAAGGAAGAGAAGAACCATCAGTGGAAAACCTATAATCATTCTGGGCAGAAAGGAATTCCTCTTCATCTGTTTGAACTCTTTTTCAATTAAATATTTCAGCATTATTTATTTCTCCTTACCGAAGCTGGTTTACAGCTTCGGAGACTAATCACTCGAGGCCTAAGGGGCAGTCACTACCAGCGCAATACCCTTCGGCCTTTACTTTTTGATTACCCGGGCAATAACATTGCCCGGGTAGGTATATACAACATTGCCCTGGTGTCCCCTCTCTCGAGGCCGAAGGGTTACTCCAGTCTCAATTTGAATCTTTTCAGGCTGACCGTGATCAGGACCAGGGCCATCAGGGATAACACTGCCAATTCCCTGACAATGGATGAGAACCCAAGACCTTTGATCATGATGTTCTTTGCCGCCACGATGTACCACTTGGCCGGAATGATCTGGGCAACCCACTGAAGGGCCAGGGGCATGTTTTCTATGGGGAACATCATTCCCGACAGATACATGGCAGGCATCATCAGGGCCATTCCCGACAGGAGAAGGGCCATGACCTGAGACGTGGCTACCGAGGAGATGAGAAGCCCGATGGACAGGGAGACAAAGATATAGATCAGTGACACCGTCAGGAGAGCCGGGATACTTCCGGCTATGGGTACTTTAAGAAGGAACACAGCAAACAGAATGATTGTGAGAAGATTGATGCAGGATAGAAAAAAGTAGGGGACCGCCTTGGAGAGTATGATCAGCAGAGGCTTCATGGGGGATACCAGGAGGATCTCCATGGTACCGGATTCTTTTTCCCTGGCGATCGAAATGGAGGTCATCATGGCGCAGATCAGCATGATCACCATACCCATTACTCCGGGTACAAAATTATAGGCACTCTTCATCTCAGGGTTGTAAATCAGCTTTGTGATGATATTGATTTGATGGGAGATCCTGCCCGGAGGAGCTGCTGTTTTCTCCTGGAGCAGCCCGGATATGATGGCCGTGGCATAGTTGGTCATGGTCACCGCCGTGTTCGGGTCCGAGCCGTCGGCAATAAGCTGTATCTGAGCACCCCCCCGGAGTGTGGTGGAGGAAAAATCCTCAGAAAATACAACCACCAGGGCAGAATTGTCGCTCTGGAACTCTTTTTCAATCTCCAGGGGTGAATCCAGAATCCCGGAGATGGTGAAATACTCGCTGGATTCCAGTTTCCGGACGATCTCTTCTGTCATGCTGTCTCTGGAGGGATCATAGATGGACACCCTGACATTCTTCACCTCCGTCGAGAGGGCATATCCGAAGAGAATCAGCATCAGTACAGGCAGGACCAGCAGGATGATCATGGTCCAGGTATCCCGGAAAATATGGTGAAACTCTTTTTGAATAAAGGCGATAAATTGTTTCATTCTTTAATCTCCCGCTCTGACGGCAGTTCTGGCCAGAGTCTGAAAAACGGCATCCATAGAGTCGCAGCCGTACTGGTTTTTGAGGTTTCGGGGACTGTCCATCGCACTGATCCTGCCGTCGACCATGATGGAGACTCTGTTACAGTATTCCGCCTCATCCATGTAATGGGTGGTGACAAACACGGTGATTCCCCGGGCGGAAGCATCATAAATCAGTTCCCAGAACTGCCGCCTGGCGGCGGGATCCACACCTCCGGTGGGTTCATCCAGAAAGACCAGTTTCGGCTCATGAAAGATGGCCACGGAAAAAGAGAGTTTCTGTTTCCAACCCAGAGGAAGGGCCTTGACCAGGGTGTCTTTTTCTTCCAGAAATCCCAGACTCCTCAGCATCTCCTCTGTCCGGGGGGCTATTTCCTTGTTTTTGACACCATAGATTCCGGCAAAGAGGCGGATGTTCTCTTTCACCGTCAGGTCTTCATAGAGTGAAAATTTCTGGCTCATATAGCCGATGTTTTTCTTGATTTTTTCTGTCTCTCTGTATATGTCAAACCCGGCGACAAGCCCCGTGCCGGAACTGGGAATGCTCAGGCCGCAGAGCATGCGCATGGCTGTTGTCTTGCCCGCACCGTTGGCGCCGAGGAATCCGAAGATCTCCCCTTTTTCAATGGCAAAGCTGATATGATCCACCGCTGTGAAATGACCGAACTTCTTGGTCAGGTTTTCTGCCGTAATAACGCTCATGTTTGTTCTCCCGGACCGGACAGATCCATAAAACAGTCTTCTATCCCTGCTTCAATGGGGGATAGATCGATGTTTTTATGTCCCTTTTTTTTGAGGAATTCTACAATCCTTTCACTCTTTAACCCTGTCTGATCAAAACTGATGTGGTGGGAATCACCAAAGGCGAAGCAGCTTATGATTTCCGGGATTTCTCTCAGATCTTTGAGCAGCGGGTACATGGAGTCGCTGCGGACAGACATCAGGGTCCGGTCATACTGAGCGGTGATCTGATCCGGAGTATCCATCTTGAGGAAAGATCCCTGCTGCATCAGGGCAATCCTGTTGCAGCGTCCGGCCTCATCCATATAGGGTGTTGAAACGACGATCGTGATTCCATTGTTTCTTAGAGAGCCCAGCATGTGCCAGAACTCCGCCCGGGATACGGGGTCCACCCCCGTCGTGGGCTCATCTAAAAGTAGGATCTTCGGGAAGTGAATCAGGGCGCAGCAGAGAGCCAGTTTCTGTTTCATCCCTCCTGAGAGGGCCCCGGCCCGCCTTTTTTTAAAGGGCTCTATCTGGACATAAATGTCTTTGATCAGGTGGTAGTTTTCCTTGATACTCGTATTAAAGACGGTGGCAAAAAAGCTCAGGTTCTCTTCCACCGTCAGATCCTGGTAGAGGGAAAAACGCCCGGGCATATAGCCGATGTGCTTTCTGATGGTTCGGAAATCTTCGACGGCATCCAGACCGTCCAGGGTGATTTTTCCCTGGTCGGCCAGCAGCAGGGTGGCCATGATTCTGAAGAGTGTTGTTTTTCCCGCACCATCTGGACCTATCAGCCCGAAGATCTCCCCGGCCTCTACCTCGAAACTCAGGTCATTCAGGGCCATGAGAGGGCCGAAACTCCGGGTGATATTCTGTACGCTGATCATGGGATTACTCACCGAATTTGATTCCGCCATACATCCCGATTTTAAGGAAACCGTCATTAGGAACAGCCACCTTGACGGCATAGGTCAGATTGGCTCTTTCATCCCTGGTCTGCACGGTTTTGGGTGTGAACTCCGCCTTATCGGAGATCCAGGTCAGCTTTCCGGTGGCGGTTTTGTATTCCCCCACTCCCAGGTCTGAGAGGATGGTGACCTTCTGACCCAGCTTGATACTCGTCAGCTGGCCTGCCGTGACATAGGCTCTCAGATACATCTGATCCAGATCGGCTATTTTGAAGAGGGCCTTTCCCGCAAGGGCGAGTTCTCCTTTCTCTGCATACTTCACCAGGACCGTGCCACTGATGGGACTGGTGATCCTTCCCTTCCTGATCTGATCTTCGAGCTGGGCAATCTGGCTGTCCATGGCGGCAAGCTCATTGCTGATACCCCTGTTTCCATTCTGAAAAGAATGAATCTGGGCGTTCAGCTGTTTTTCCAGCGTGGCCAGCTGGGCGTTGATATCATCCAGCTGCTTGGTGTTCACCGCATCGGACTTTATCAAATTTTCAATTCGGATCTTCTCTTTCTTAACGGTCGCTATCTGCTGACTCAACGGGGCGGTCTGGATGTTTACATCCACAATTCTGGATTTCATGCTCTCTGCCGAAGCCTGGAGCTGCTCTTTTTTCAATGCCAGCTGTACCGTGTCGATCCGGCACAGTACGCTCCCTTCCTCAACCCTGTCTCCCTCGTGAATATCCAATTCCAGGATTTTACCGCTGGCCTCTGAGGATACAATCAGCTCCACCGCTTCAAAAGATCCAGAGGCATCGATCTCGACGTCTGCATTCCCGCAGGAGCTGAAGAAAAGAACCGCCAAAAGAAGGGCCGTAGTCGTGTATTTTTTCATGATTATTTCCTTATTCATTGCTTGTAAAGTTGAGGTCATATTGGGTCTGGAGCATCTGTATCTCATGGAGAGACTTCTTCTGTTGGGCCAGATTTTCTTCTGTAATTTCTTTGATCAGATCATTGACGGTCATCGTTCCGTTTTCAAGCTGAATTTCCGCATTTTTCTTGATGGCCCTCCGGAGCAGGATGATTTCATCATCCTTTTGGATCTGCTGTTTCAACCTTTCTATATTTGTCACTTGTGAGCTGATCTGGAGTCCCGTATTGTAGAGGAAGGTTTCTTCTCTGGTCTCTACACGCTGTTTCTCAATCTCCAGGGATTTCATATCACTCTGCTTTGTGTAAAAACTGTCCAATGACCAGTTCAGTCTGATACCTGTGAGATAAAAGGGGCTGAATGAATTGTCCAGCATATTCAGACCGGGCCTTCCGTATCCTCCCTGCACAAATGCATTGAGCCGGGGCATCGTGTTGGCCCGGATCATCTCTTTCTGGGCTTCCAATGTCTCTTTTTGAGCCTGATACAGGATCATTTCTGGGCGCTTGAATCCTGCGGCAGAGGAAGAATCTGCTGCGGTTTCCGGACGACTCAGTTCTATGCCCTCTCCCAGGGGTATTCCGGTGATCTGTGAGAGCATCATCCGGTAGGAACTTATTCCAAAAGCCAGGTCTGTTTTTGTCTGCTCCGCCTTCAGCTGCTCCACCCGGAGGGTATCCAGGTCGGAAGCCTTAGCCATACCAAAGTTGTAGAGGGATAATACACGGGTGTAGTTTGTTGCCAGATCCGCTATCAGTAGGGCATTCTGTTTGAGCTGCTCTTCCAGGAGAAGAATCCCGAAATAGATCTGGTTGACCCTGCTCTTCAGGGAGTAGAGTTCAACATCCAGGATTTTTCTGTCCACTTGAGAGGAGGCATTGATTATCTGTTTCCGGGAAGAAGTCCTCCCCCCGTCCCAGAGGGGCTGATTCAAATCAAGGAGAATCTGATACTGATCTTTAGACATCTCTTCCATTGAGACTCCAGGCAGGGAGAGGGGGAAGGCTGTGACTTCAGACTGATAAGATGCCTTACCCGACAGGGTCAAACGGGGCATATACATCGTATTGGCTCCGTCCAGAGAGAAGTTCCGGGCTTTTTCTATCAGCCCCGACTGTCGTATCGAGGGATAGAGCTCCAGAGCTTTTATCTGGCACTCTTCCAGGCTTATCTGGGCATGAAGGGAGGCTCCTATCATCAATGCCAATCCTAGTAAAAACTTTTTTTTCATAGTTTCCTCTTTTTTCTGGTGTCAGGCTGTTCAGAATTATTTCAATGTTTTGCTTTTTTCTTTTCCGGGCATATTCTCTGAACTTTTCCTTTTTTAAATCAAGGACTTCCTTCAGGATCGGATGGAGTAAAAAGACCGAAATATTAAGAGATAAAATTGTGATGAACAGTTCCAGAGTCTCCATTTTTCGGATTTTCCCCTCTTGTATGGCCTTTTTCATATCAGAATCCAGGCGGCTGTATACATTTGTTGCCATGGGGGCAAACTTCTCCTTCAGTATTCCGATCCTTGATGGATTTGTTGTCATCTCATTCAGAATAAAGAAGGGAAGGCGGGAATTGACTGAAATAAGTTCAAAATGATTATCAATAATCCTCTTCAATTTCTCTTCGAAGGGAAGATCCATGTTGCCTATATCTTCAAAAACAGTAAGGAACGCTTTAATCTTCCTTTCAAATATGGCCTGGAAAAGCTTCTCTTTAGTCCTGAAGTAGTAATGCACCAGTGTCTGGTTGCAGCCGGCTTTTTTAGCAATTTCAGTGGTTGAAGTGGATGCGGACCCTTTCTCCATGAAGAGATCTTCCGCCGATTCGATGATGAGCTGCTCCATCTGTTTGTGTTCTTTTGGACTCATGGGATCATCCTTGTTAATACGTGTATTTAATAGGTCTATTAAATACACGTATTAGATGTTTGTCAAGAGCCGGTTTCCCTCCTGATTTATTTTAAATGTCAGAGGGCTGCTCATTTTGATATTTGAAAATGTGTGGTTCAAAGACTATCCTTGTGATTGAGATGAAATATCAGGAGAGTCAAATGACAGTTGATGAAAGAAATAGACTTATTGCTTTATATAAAGAAGGTCCGGAAAAATTAAGGATTTGTTTAAGTACTATTCCTGTTGAAGCCTTCGAGTATAAACCGGGTCCTGAGCGTTGGAGCATTCATGAGATCGTTGTGCATATCATTGACTCTGATCTTAACTCACTCATGCGTTTTAACGGTACTATTGCCGAGGCTGGCCGCGAACTTCCTGTTTATAATCAGGAACTCTGGGTCGCAAAATTATTTACACCCCAGAAAACTGTTCCTCTTTGCCTGAACCTGCTTGAGGCTTTCAGAGAGTATAACGGGATACTCCTGGACTCTGTTAAAGAAGGGGACTGGAAGAACTCAGTTGTCCATCCTGAACGAGGGGTTATAACGTTGGAAAAGGTATTGCAAATGTATACAAATCATATCCATGATCATATAAAACAGATTGAAAAGACCCATGATACATGGCAGAAACAGCAAAGAGGTGAGTATGTCGATCCTGATAGATCTTTGATCTATATCTGATTATATCAGAAAAAAAGGGCAATCCCTCAGGAATGCCCTTTTGCATCAAATATTTCAAAAATTAGATAAACATATTGGTCTGGGAATCATCGGCGGCGCCCAGGAAGGAAGCTACTCCTCCGATTTCAACACCCTCCATCAACTCTTCCTCGGCAACGCCCATCACGTCCATGGACATCTGG
>NZ_JAQIBL010000039.1 GCF_027859075.1 Oceanispirochaeta sp.
ACAGACTCAGCATCCGCATCTTCAGAAAATTTATCGGCTACCACATGATCCATGGGAAGAATGATCTCAACTCCGGCTTTCCTGGCATTCTCCAGAAAGAGTTTAGCCGTATCTATAAACTCTTCTTCAAAGAGTGAGTTACCGATGCTGTAGCCCTGAACCTTCAGGAATGTATAGGCCATCCCCCCTCCGATGACAAAAGTGGTGCATTTGTCCAAGAGTGAGTCAAGGACACCTATCTTTGATGAAACTTTAGCACCTCCGATGATGGCAACAAAGGGTTTCTCAGGAGATTCCAGGACCTTATCAAAAAAGAGACACTCTTTTTCCATAAGCAATCCTGCGCAGGAAGGGAGATATTTTGTAATACCCTCTGTGGATGCATGTGCCCTGTGAGCAGCGCCAAAGGCATCATTAACATACACATCACCCAATTTTGCTAACTGTGATGCAAATTCAGGATCATTTTTTGTTTCTGCTTTATGATACCGTGTGTTTTCCAAAAGAAGAATTTCTCCGGCTTTCAGTGATGATGCCAGGGCTTCAACTTCGCTTCCGATACAATCGGGAGCCGTTCTGACAGGAACTCCTGTAAGCTCTGCAAGATGGCTTTCCAGTTGTTTCATGCTGAACTGCGGCTCTCTCGCTTCAGTGGGTCGCCCCATATGACTCATGACAACAAGAGAGGCTCCTTCCTGTTCAAGGATGTACTTGAGAGTGGGCATGGCACTCATCATTCTCGTATCATCTGTAATTTTTCCATCTTTGAGAGGAACATTGAAATCCACTCGGATCAGAACACGCTTGTTCTTGAGATCCAGATCTTTAACGGTAATAACACTCATATTAAGTTCTCCTGTTTTATTGTTATACAAGTTTCTGAGCTAAATCAATAACCCTGGTGGAATAACCCATCTCATTGTCATACCAGGATATGATTTTGAAAAAACCCTCTCCCATCTTCATGGTGCAGCCTGCATCGTAGATTGAAGAATGGGGATTCCCTTTCACATCCATTGAGACAATGGGATCTTCCATATATTCGAGAATGCCTTCCATGGACCCTGCGGCAGCAGCCTTAAAGGCACTGTTCAGTTCTTCAATGGTACAATCGTCTATCAACTGAACAGTCAAGTCAACCAAAGATCCAGTAGGTGTTGGCACTCTCATGGCTCCCCCGTTGAGTTTCCCCTGTAATGCGGGGATGATCTTGCCTATGGCGAGAGCCGCACCGGTAGAGGTGGGAATGATATTCAGTCCTGCCGATCGTCCTCTTCTCAGATCAGAATGGGGGGTATCCAGAAGAACCTGATCATTCGTATAAGAATGAATCGTCGTCATAAGACCTTTTTCAATGCCAAAGGAATCATTCAGGACCTTGACTATCGGGGCCAGGCAGTTGGTCGTACAGGAAGCATTGGAATAGGCATTGATTTCTGAGACAATTTTTTCTTCATTGACTCCGAGGACAACCGTTTCAATCTCATCTTTCGCCGGAACTGTCAGTATCACCTTTCTGGCACCTGCTGTTATATGGTCAAGATAGCCTCCGCCTTCTGCATCGGCTGAACGGAATATCCCGGTGGATTCAATGACGACATCCACATCCAACTCATCCCAGGGGAGGTCTGCAGGATTTTTTATGGAAAATATGGGAATTTGCAGGCCATCGACAATGATTTTATCCTCACCGACAGTCACTTCTCTGCTGTAGACTCCGAAGGTGGAATCATATTTCAGCAGATGAGCCATTGTTTTAGCATCTGTCAAATCGTTGATACCAACGATGTCCACACCTTCCCTTTCCATAGCTATTTTGAAGACATTTCTGCCGATTCTACCGAAACCATTAATTGCGATTTTCAAGGGAATCCTCCCGAAATCTTTAAATTTTTATTGATTTTACTATAGACAAATCCTAAGGTCAGGTCAAGAACTAGTAGAGTTTGAGAAGTTGTGATTTGAGTTCTTCATTCACGGGAGGACCATATGAATCAGGCAGAGCCATATCCTCTGTCAGCATAAAGATTTCATCCCCTGCATTGACAAGATCAAAAGGAGAATTCCGCTGGAGTGTTCCTAAAGAGTAATTCTCCTGTAATTTCGTCAGAACAACAGTACCCAGAAGATCATCTATTGAGAATTCCAGATAGGGTGGCTTGTCTGTCCACCGTTCAGAATCTTTCCTTAACAGAATAAATTCGCTGTCTTTTTCAAGAGCATCCGACAATCCAAGATTCAACAGAACCTGCTTTTCATCGATCCCCATAACCGAACCCTTCAAGGGAAGTGTCAGAAGAATATTTTCGGCACTTTTAAATAGAATGTCGTTCACCCGTCTGTTTCCGGATCGGAGAATATGAAAACGGTGAAGGAGTGCCCCGGTTCTGGAAAGATGAATTGAGCAACTCAGACCAATTGTTCTTTCTGTTTCCGATACAGACAGGACAACATAAAAATTCGAATCCATGAGATGACTTTTTCTATAGGCATCTGCAGAATTCTCTATGGTTTCCATGCTTCGTATTTCATAGTGGGAATTCCTGTTCAACTGATTGCTGACTGAAACCATCAGAGCATCTTCCATTCCTGAATGGATCAGACTGCTCTCTTCTTTGTTGAAATACAGTGAGATTGAAACTGGATTGAAGCTACGAATCAGAGGGGTCTTCCAATTGTTAAGAATGGAAAGATCTTCACTGCTTTCAAGCAATTCAAGGACTCTCAGATAGGTTTTGTTGTCAAAGCCTTCCCTCTTGAGAGCCAGCATTTCATCCCTATACCTGTTTGGATAGCCTAAAGAGTTCTGAATGGCGGCATAGTTCCACCATCCTTCAAGATCCAGAGGAGAGAGAAGACGACCGATTCTGTATTCATTAAAAGCTTGTAAATATTGAAAAGATTTCTCAAAGCTCTTTCCCAGGGCAAAATGGTATTTCCCGGCTTTTATGCGCTCCTCATGGCCTATGGGATATTCCTTTAACAGAAGATGTTCCATAGCGATACGGGATAATTCATCACCCGGGTCGATGATCTCGACAGTTCTAAAGCTTAAAAGAGCTTCATCAAATTCCCCCATCCCCATAAAACTTCGGCCCAGAAGGTACCAGACTAAGGGGTCTGCCTGCTGGAAACTAACGGCTTTCTTAAAATTGAATACGGCATCTTCATACCTGTCCATTCGGTTATATATAGTACCCAGAAGGATAGGGATAGATCTGTTTTCAGGATTCAGTGCCTGCCATTTTAATGCCAGAGCCTCAGCCTTTCCCCAATTTCCATTTCGACTGTAGTGACGAATGGCAAAATCCATTACCGAAGGATCCTGAGGATAGTATTCCAGGGCTTTATTCAGATAGAAAAGGGATCTATCTGTCTCGGCTGTTTCTTCATACAGAAGAGAGAGGGACAGCAAGGCTCTCCGGCTGTCTGGATTGACAGCCAGGCTCCGTTCAAACAAATCTGTACCTTCAGAGTAATTCCCCTGAAAAACAGCAATCTCTGCCTTGCCGTAAGCCGCTTCAGTATTATTAGGCTCAATGGCGAGGGCTTTCTGAAAATGAAGCTCCGCATCTTCCATCCTGTTAAGCCCCAGGTAGATTCGGCCTGTCAGAGTAAGAAGGTCGACCCGCTTGTCCGCTCCTTTGAGTGCCATTTGGGCATGAGTCAATGCCTCTGAATATTCTTGAAGAAGAAAATAGGCTTCTGCCATGCCTTTGCGGGCATCCACATAGAATGGATTGACCGACAGAGCCTGCTTGAACAGATCCAGGGAGGAGTAATAGTCTCCCCTTCTCAGGGCATTCTGCCCGTCCTGGTACAAGTCCAGGGTTTGAGCCTGCAGGAAGACTGATGAGAATAGAAATAGTATGATGATCAGTTTATTCAGTTTCTGCATCGGCCCTGAATATTATCTTTACAGTTTTAATCTTGTGTCCATCCATCGTCTGTATAATAAAATCCAGGTTTTCAAACTGGACCTTTTCAAAACGTACGGGAATCTTTCCAAAGAGATCAAAGACAAAGCCACCGAATGTATCAAATTTTTCTTCAGGGAGTTCTAGAGAGAGTTTATCATTCAAATCCTCAATATTCATCCTGGCATCACAGAGGAAGGTTCCTTCGTCGATTTCAAGAAGATCATCATCTTCATTATCGAACTCATCCTGAATATCGCCGACAATTTCTTCAATGATATCTTCCATACAGACGATTCCTGAAACACCGCCGTACTCATCCACAACTATGGCGATATGAACACGCCGGACCTTAAATTCTTTGAGAAGGGAATCCAGTTTCATACTTTCAGGGACAAAATAAGCCTTTCTCATGATCTCTTTTATTAAATAATCATTTTTCTTGACCATAAAACTAAGGAGATCTTTGACATACAAGACACCAATAACATTGTCGATGGTGTCCTCATATACGGGAAAACGGGAATGCCCGGATTGAATCATTGTTTCATAAAGCTCTTCTTCCAGCATATCCACTGGAATAAATACAACATCAATACGTGGAATGATGACTTCCTTAACCTTGGTATCTGAAAGCTCAACAACCCCTTTGATCATTCCTTTTTCATCAACATTCAAATCTGTCAGAGCTCCGCGATTAACGATAGAAGTTCGGTCATCCTTTTTTCTAAAAAGAGTATTCAAAATATTCACTCTAAAAAACCTCGATGGAGCCAGTCTTTTTCAGGAGTTCTTCCTGATGCTGGAGCATCTTTTCGTCTGAGTCTCGTGTTTTATGGGTCATCCCTTTCAGGTGCAGTATTCCGTGTATGGTCACTCGTTTAAGCTCTTCCTCTAATGGTACGCTATACAGTTCTGAATGGTGTCCTAATGTATCCATCGAAATAATGATATCCCCGGCACTCATCTGCTCTCCGGGTATACTCATGATTCCTTCTCCTTCAGTCTGACTAAAGGAAAGAACATCCGTCGGTTCATCTTTATCTCTGTAGTGGACGTTTAATTCTTTTATATAGGGATCATGGCAGAGAGTCAATGAAATTTCCCAGTCTGTCAGTTTCTCGGCCTCTAGAACAGCCTGAACAAAGCTTTGATACCGTTCCAACCATGGGGGCTCTTCATCAAGACGGGAGATAATATCAATTTCTATCATTCTGGTTCCTTTCTGCTCTATCCGGGTATTCTATTCTATTATGGTAATGACCAGTGAGTACATGAACAAATGAAGATTTTACCATTTCCAGTTCCTGTAGTGTCATACCGCATTCATTTAGTTCTCCATCCTTAAACCGGACCATTATAAGATCCCAGAGAAACTTTTCAAGTTTATTCACTGTGGGCTTTACCATACTCCTCGTGGCGGCTTCCGCCATATCGGCCAGCATCACAACAGCGGCTTCCTTGCTCTGAGGCCGGGGACCATTGTGGCAGTAATCTTCCCGGGACACATTATCCGCCCCCTTCTCTTTTACAGCCTGCTGATAAAAATACTCTATCACACTGGTTCCATGATGTTGTGAAATAATATCAATCACTCCTTCAGGAAGGTTCAGCTTCCTGGACATCTCCACACCGATTTTAACATGAGATTTGATGACTGCAACAGATAATGTTGTTTTCATGTCATCATGTTTATTGTATTCCTTCTGATTCTCACTGAAGTATTTGGCCTGATCGATCTTGCCGATATCATGATAATAGGCCCCGACCCGTGCTAAAAGGGCATTCGCTCCGATATTCCGGCATCCCGTCTCGGCCAGATTAGCAACATTGATGGAGTGGGAATAGGTCCCGGGAGCCAGAGCCAGCATTCTCTTGATGATGGGCGTGTTGAGATCGGATAATTCCTGCAGACGGAAGGTCGTACAGGGATTCAATATATGTTCGAAGAGTGGAAGAATCGTCAATGACAGGAATCCGCTTAAGATCCCGTTGAGTCCGGCTACAATCACCGAGAGAACCAGAATTTTGAGAGTCACTGGAATAATAAGCATCATCAGCAGGGCCAGTATAATCTGTACCAGGGCCAGAAATAATCCACCTTTAATCAAATCAATTCTTTTTTCTGCACCCTCAATGACAAGACAGGAACCAAGACCGCTGAAAAGAGTAAAATAGAGGGCTTGAGAATTAAAATTCAAAACAAAAAAGATGAGGACTGACTGAATGAGAACGAAAATAATTGTTTCCCGCCTGTTGCGGATCAATGACAGAATAATAGACACAAGTGCTGTAGGCATAAAAAACACAACAGGCACTCCACCAGGAACGGAGAGGAAACGAAACAGAAAGAGTGTCAAAATCAAATGAAACCATGATAGAAAAAAGAGTAAATGGGGATTCTCCAAAAGGCCTGCGGTTCCCGGGAAGGCAATGAGCAATACAATGATAAAAAGGAAAACAAGGAGAGTATAGAAAAAGGGTGCTGCAATAGCACTGAGACTGATCCTACCTCTCATATCCAGAAAAGCATCTACCTTAGCCAGTTCGAGAGAAGTCACAACCGAATCCTTGTCAAGCAGGTTATCTCCCGCATCCAAATAGATCCAGACAGGAGTCATGGTTTTCAGAACTTCCTGTTTTTTAAGCTCTGTCAATTCTGCACTGAAGAAACAATTGGGTTCCAGAAAATAATACACCATCATTTCGATAAACTTGGCTTCCCCATTGGTATAATCGTAATAGCTGAGGTAGTCCCGCACAGTATCCTGCCAATTATCAATGAGGATAATGTTTTCAACCATCTGAGTTGTTTTCTCTCCCAGATCGGAATGAATGACTTCCAGGAGTCCTGTGGCACCGGAGCGATTTTCATTCAGATGGCTGAAAAGCCCTGACTGCATAATCGTTTCAATAGAATCCCTGGTTCCGCTGAGCATAAGGGAGAGGCGTATGGGATCCAGCTCCCTCAGATATTTGAGATATTGGATTCCGGGGTAAGTGTTTTCCATGGATTCAAGTATCTTTGAGAATTCTTCATCATCTTCTACCCCTGATATATTGGAATAGAACTCATCAAAACTTTTTAAAACCCTATTAGTAATATCATCTTTTACCACATATACCGGCAGGATGAGATCCATAGCCAGCATCATTTTCTTCTCTGTTGCTTCTTGATTTATAAAAGTAAGAGACTTATTCAGAAGGACATCTTCGGTGATGATGTCTCCCTCTTTATAGTTGTAGAATGCTTCTCTTAAAAATATTTTATCAAATTGTGTCAGCAAAAGTATGGTGAAAACGATAATGCAATAGTACATAAACAAAACCTTTCTGTTCATGTTCGTATTGTCAGTCACCAATGGGTTTTCAAGAAAATTAATTCGTATGTTCCTGTTCATAAGCCTCTAATATTTTTTTTACAAGTGGGTGACGTACCACATCTCCTCTTTGAAATGATGAAAAACCAATGCCATCAACATTCTTTAGAATCCCTGCGGCATGGATCAATCCGGATTTTTCCTTACAGGGAAGATCAATTTGAGTTAAATCTCCAGTTACAATAGCACGAGACCCCTCTCCCATCCTGGTGAGGAACATTTTCATCTGTTCCTGTGTCGTATTTTGAGCCTCATCAAGGACTATGATGCAATTCTTCAAACTGCGTCCTCGCATATAAGCCAGGGGTGAAATTTCATATAGTTTCATATCCTGTATTTTTTGAAAAGCTGCCGTCGTCAATATCTCTTCCATTGCATCAAACAGGGGTTTCAGGTAAGGATCCAGTTTTTGTGTCAAATCACCTGGAAGGTATCCCAGAGTCTCTCCTGCTTCAACAACAGGCCGTGTGAGTATAAGCTTGCGATAGCGCCGGTTGAGTATTTCGCTCAGGGCATAGGCAATTGCCAGAAATGTTTTCCCCGTACCTGCCGGACCGACTCCTATAGATAAATCATGATTCTCCATCAGAGAAATAAAACGGGCCTGGTTGAGATTCCTGGGTATGATTCTGCCTTTCCCCCCGGGAATGTTGATCTCATGAGTCAGGAACTCTTTTCCGTCGGAAAGAGGATTTTCTCCTGTATAATACTGGAATAGTGTCTCGATCATATAGGAATTGGGGGTCTTCTTCTGTTTTACAGAAAAAAGGAGATCATTGAGTATAGATTCAAATAGAGAGCTATGTTCACTATTTTCAGGTGCAAGATGGATTTCATTGCCTCTGGTGTAGATCCGAGTATGCAGTAAACCTTCCAACTGTTTGAGGTTCCGGTCATTGGGTCCACAGACTTGAACCAGTGTATCCGGATCATCAATAACGATCGTATCAGTGTTTATCAAATAAAATCCTTAATAAATGACAGTTTAACGCCACATCCTTCCCCTAGTCAAGAACTCTGAATCCCTATCATCTGTTATCAACACTCCACTCCTTATCCTTCCGCTGAACAAGAGATTTAATCTGGGGAATAGGATTCCAGACAAGAGCAATTGAAAACTCCGAGTACCAGTCATAGGAATCATCTTCCAGTTTGGGATATCCTGAATAAAGAAAGGTTAAATCCCAGTCCCTCAGATGATGCACCAGCTCCAGGCCGATTTTCTCCAGATTAAAATTCGAACTATATCTGTCCCTTTGATCCGGGCTGAAGATATTTACTGATTTATAGAGATCATTCCAGAAACTATAATCCTCCTGAATCCCCAGCTTGTCTCTATAGTGTTCAGAATAAAGATACATATTCTTATTACTGGAGGTCATGTTGAATTTTAAATCTAGGAACTGAAACACATTATATTTAAATTCCCAGTTGAAACTGAGTGAATTGTCATTAAATTTTTGAAGATTGACCTGCCAATCCATATTCAGATTTGTATCGAAATACATCCTGTTCTTCCAATAAGGATCTTTAATCAGATCCATGGTATATCCCGTATTGAACCGGGAGGGTACAAAGGCATCCTCCTCCTGTATCCACGAATAGGATTCAATATCCCAATTGTAGGGAGTCGTATATTCATGAGTATAGGCTACATAAAAACCGAAAGTCTCGACCCTGGAAAAGCTTTTTGTCAGGTTTTCCTGTTCAAAATCATATTCAAGGTTCTGTTGAAGTGAAATTTTCTCGATAGGAGTGTATATAGACGTAAAAATGAGAGGCTGAAAGGTCCACTCCTCTTCTTCCTTGACAATAGTCTGAGATACAGTGGATCTCCAGTGAAAAATATCATATCCTGCGGACTGAGTATAGGTTTCCTTTTGATTCAAGGGCGGGAGAATGAAGCTGGAATCACTGGCCATAAAGAGTATACCCGTATCATACTTCACAAGCATCCCGGTTTTATGCTGATTAACAGTTTCCTCATCCCAGCCTGCCCAGACTTCGTTATACACCGGCATCTCACCATCGATATAGCTTTCAAATGTTTTTTTATACAATTGGTTATCTATATTGTAATTAATATTTGAGCTGGAGAAATCAGTCCTGTATTTGAGAGGGTAATATTGACTGCTCAGCTTATTGTTCCAATCAACAGAATTTGATCTATAATCGTTCAGCTTTTGATCATAATCCACATCTTCCTGATCAAGACCAAAGGCATTCATATGGGAGCGCTGGTTATTCGTATATGTGTTGTTATTTAAAAGGAGAACCCGGCTGTCAAAAAACCGGTTGTCAAAATCGGTA
The DNA here is from genome assembly GCF_027859075.1 of Oceanispirochaeta sp. Classification (NCBI taxonomy): domain Bacteria; kingdom Pseudomonadati; phylum Spirochaetota; class Spirochaetia; order Spirochaetales; family Spirochaetaceae; genus Oceanispirochaeta; species Oceanispirochaeta sp. Next base: position 9,608 of record NZ_JAQIBL010000039.1, read on the forward strand.
GAAAGCCGGTTGCTTCTCAGCATAATGGATTCATCCATTTCAAAACTGACATCACTGGGATCATCCCATTCCAGGTTATTGGTATATCCTTCTACATTAATGAGAGAACTGATGTTATAAGTGAAAGAATTAACATAGAGGACAGGTTTCTGATTCTGGAATAATTCTGTCCAGTAATCACCCGGGAGAAGCGTATTTTCGTCCTCAATGTCTTCTTCCTTCTCCTTCTCATTTTTATCCCAGGGGGGCATCAGGGGGTCAGAGTCCTCTTCCTTGTCCGGAGGATCGGCTTCAGAAGCCCAGCCCCAACCGTCTCTGGTTGAAAAGGAAAGCGGTGTTCCTGAAATGGAGACCTGAGCATAGGGGAGAACCATTTTTTCAGGATAAAAGAATGTACGGGAGGGAGATAGAGCGTTTTCCACTTCCCCATTATCCCTTCGATTCCATTCCAGATTGAAGCGGACAGGATTGATGCTGATGGAATTGACAAAGGGCTTTAATATATTCGGTTGAAAAGTCTGGCTATAGGCCAAATTCCAATCCATATCGGTAACCGTATCCGGGATACTCTCTTCACTGGGATCGGAAGTCAGAATGGAATTCAGCCAGTCATATGACTCTTCACGATCCATGAAATCTTCATTGAAATAGGGGTCTGAATAAAAACGGAAATCTCCGCTGACACCGGCCATTGAAAAAGTGAGATCCTGCCCCCAGCGGAAAGGGAGCTCGGTGTCTCCTATAACAGTGCTGTTCCACTGAGGAACATAATCATTGTTATCATCCTCAAAATAGATATTTCCATTGCTGTCAATATTGCGGCTCACAGCCATACCGCTGGTGAATTCAAGGTTATTCAGGATTTTTTTATTGCTGAATGACCCGGCGATTCCCGAGTAGGCTCCCAGCCTGGAGTACCAGTCGGCCATGATCTTGAGAGAGTCGGCGGATGCATCGGGATCAGAATTCACTTTTTCCTCTTTCATCAGAAAAAAGCCTTCTCTCACTAATTCATATTCCTGATCGGCAGAACTACCCAGGCTGAAGAAAGAAAAATCATTATCAATTTCTTTCTCCCCGATTAAATAGGTCGTGGTCTGAAGAAAAGTCCCCTGACGGGTTTTATTTCCGATCACAGGATTGAAAATCAACTCATTACCCGGTTTGTAATAAAATGGTATGTAGAGAATGGGTACATGTCCGATGTAGAGGATCCCATTGAGGACACCCCACTCCTGAGGACCCATGAGCCATAATTTCGTAGCCTTCAGCTGGAAATCGGGATTCTCTACGTCCTGGGTTTTGATTATTCCTTCATCAAGAATAAAGATACCCCCTTTGCCTGATTTGCGGATGGTCTCTCCATTAAAATAAAAGGTATATTCTTTGTCCTCAACCATTTCCTTTCTGAGTGATTTGCCCTTGAAGATAACACCGCTCCAGGATGTAATGGAGAATTCCAGACTGTCCCCGTAAAAAACATCCTCAGTTTCTCCTGTTACCAGGGTGTATTTTAGATTCCCTCTGGCTGTTATGATCTGCTGGGACTGGTTGAACACAAGTTCATCAGACAGGATAATATGCCGCCTGGGATTGACCCCCTGTTCTTCCATTTCGACTTCAACATTCCCCTTGAGGACAATCATCTGTTCACCATTTTCTTCAATGGTAAAATAATCCGTACTATAAGCGGAACGAACGGTAATGATAGACACATTTTCATTCGCCTTTTGGGTGAAAACCGGTGTCAATCCGTAAAACTTATAGAGCTGTGACCGGAGAGCCTGGGTGTTGCCCTGATCCGACAGCTCCAGGGTCCTGCCCCAGGCCACCAACTCGTAATAACCTGCAGTTTCGATGTCTTTGATCATTGTTTTTTCATAAAGAGACAGTTCAGGCTGTTCAGACAATTCAGGCTGTTCAGACAGTTTCGGCTGTTCTTCAACACGGCCCACATCATCCTCTCGAGAGAACAAAGGAGATGTGAGAAGAAGGAGTATGATCATGGCTGCGGAAAATGTATATTTATTCATGATCAGGGAAGAAGTTCTTTCAAAAACCGTCCTGTATAGGATTTTTTGCTTTTCGTAACTTCTTCAGGAGTTCCGGCAACTACAAGATGCCCTCCCTTATCCCCTCCTTCCGGTCCGAGATCGATCACATAATCGGCAACTTTGATCACATCCAGGTTATGTTCAATCATACATATGGTATTTTTTTTGTCCACAAGAGTCTGCAAGACCTCTAAGAGCTGTTTTACATCGGAAAAATGCAGACCTGTCGTTGGTTCATCGATGATATAAAAAGTTTTCCCTGTCTGCCTCTTAGACAATTCCAGAGAAAGTTTGACCCTTTGAGCCTCTCCTCCGGAAAGGGTGAGGGCCGATTGGCCCAGATTGATATAGCCCAGTCCTACGGATTGGAGGGTTCGGCATTTATGAGCGATACTGGGGATGGCAGAAAAGAATTCCACAGCTTCGTCGATAGAAAGCTCCAGGACTTCATGGATATTCTTCCCTTTGTAGCGGATCTCCAGAGTTTCACGGTTGAACCGTTTTCCCTTGCAAACATCACATGTGACATAAACATCGGGCAGAAAATGCATCTCAATTTTCTGTGTCCCTGCACCCTGGCAGTTTTCACAGCGTCCACCTTTTACATTAAAATAAAAACGACCTGGTTTATAACCTCTGGCTTTTGAATCAGGAAGAGATGAAAAAAGATCACGAATCGGTGTGAAAAGACCTACATATGTGGCCGGATTGGAACGGGGCGTCCTTCCTATGGCACCTTGATCGATACAGATGACCTTATCAATTTCTTCTATACCGGAAATACTTTTACACGCTCCCACACTATGTTTGGATCGATTGATCTGGTTGTTCAGTCCGGGATAGAGGATATCTGTGAGTAAAGTTGATTTTCCCGATCCGGAAACACCTGTGATAACCGTCATGGTTCCCAGGGGAATTGTTATATCGATATTTTTCAGATTATGTTCAGTGGCCCCTTTCACCACAATTGATTGACCTGTTCCCTTGCGTCTTTGTTCAGGGATTTCTATTTTGATAGCTCCGCTCAAGAATTGACCTGTAAGACTATTGGGATTACTCAAAATATCATCCAGTGTCCCTTCTGCGGTGATCCTGCCGCCGTGTATTCCCGCTCCCGGACCAATATCCACTATATAATCTGCAGTTCTCAGGGTCTGCTCATCATGCTCCACGACGATCAGGGTATTGCCTATATCCCGGAGGTGTTTCAATGTATTGATCAATCTCTCATTGTCTCGCTGATGAAGGCCTATTGTGGGTTCATCCAGAATATAAAGAACACCCACCAGGGAGGAACCAATCTGTGTTGCCAGGCGGATTCTCTGTGCCTCACCACCGGATAAGGTGGCGGCTTCACGGTGAAGGGTGAGATACTCGAGACCGACACTTTCCAAAAAACTGAGGCGGTCCCTGATTTCTTTTAAGATCTGTTCAGCAATATGCTGCTCTGTTTCGTTCAATTCCAGGGAGTTGAAAAAAGAAGTTCCTTCTTTGATGGACAAACGGGATAGATCATCAATATTCTGATCATGAACCTTTACATGGAGTGACTCTTTCCTAAGCCGTTTACCAGCACAGCTGTGGCAGGTCTTCTTTTCCATATAGTCTTCTATCCAGTCTTTCATGGAATCCGAAGAGCTTTCCCGGTATCTCCGCTTAAGATCATCGATGATGCCCTTATACTGGGAGGTGTATTCAAAACGTCCAGTTCCTTCCTTGTTTTCATAGAGGACTTCAATTTTATCATCTGTTCCGTAAAGCATGATTTCAAGTATTTTTGGATCTAGTTTATCCAGAGGGGTATCCAGGGAAAAATGATAGAAACTAGACAGGGCTTCGAACCAGCTTCTGTGCCAGTTTGCCTTTGGATTGTAAGGTGCCACACCATGTTTATTGAAGGATAAGCTGAGGTCCGGGAATATCTTATCCCTTGAAAATTCAAGAGTCAGACCCAGGCCCGAACAGTCGGGACAGGCACCGTAGGGATTGTTGAAGCTGAACAGTCTGGGCTGAAGTTCTGGCATGCTGAAACCACAGTTGGGACACGAATTCTTTTCTGAAAAGAACTGCTCTGTCTCTTCACCCTTATCCTGGATGATAACCTGTCCTCCCGAGAGAGTAAGGGCGGTCTCTATTGATTGAGTGAGGCGGGAAATAGTTTCATCCGTGAGTTTGACCCGGTCTACCACCACCTCGATGGAATGCTTTTTATTCTTTTCAAGGTCAATCTTCTCTTCCAGAGAAAGGACTTCGCCATCCACACGAACACGAAGAAACCCGGATTTCAGGGCATCCTCAAATATTTTCCTGTGTTCACCCTTCTTCCCTTTTACCAGAGGAGATAAGATAACCAACTTGCTGCCTTCGGGTTTGGACCGCACGGCGTCGATGATCTGGTCAACCGACTGCTCCTTTATAAGGATGCCGCAGTCCGGGCAGTAGGGAATACCCACTCGGGCGAATAGTAATCTGAGGTAATCATATATTTCTGTAATAGTTCCCACAGTGGATCGTGGATTTTTATGAGTTGTTTTTTGCTCTATTGATATGGCTGGTGATAATCCTTCAATATAATCTACATCAGGTTTATCCATACGGCCCAGAAACTGCCTGGCATAAGCGGACAGTGATTCGACATAGCGTCTCTGTCCCTCTGCAAATATTGTGTCAAAAGCCAGGGAAGATTTACCGCTCCCGCTCAAACCTGAAATGACAATAAATTTATCCCGGGGCAACACCAGATTTATATTCTTCAGATTATGTTCTCTGGCGCCTTTGATGATTAGATTCTTCATGCCGGTACTATACTCCTGTTCAGTACTTTAAAAAAGGGGTTTCCTCTTCAGGATTTTTGATTTTCTGGGCAGCTAATTTTTTCCAGGAACTGCTGAAACTGCTCATGTTCAGGAGGGACCAGAACTCCAGGGCTCTTTCAGGATTCCCTTCCTGGTATAAAGCTTCACCAAGAAAATAGAGGGCACTGTATAAGGTTTCCATTTTAAGAAATGAATCTTTACCCAGATGATTCTCCATTTTTAAAAGTGTATACACCGAGGGAGTCATCATAAAAGAAGGATAAGCTTTATTTATAATCATTTCAGCAGAGAGTCGGTCTTCTGTCAGATGAAGAGGTTTGAAGGTTTTCAAGTCTCTTGCAAACACAAAATCAGACTGGCTGAGACTGCAGTATTCCTCATAAAGAGAGATTAAAAATTCCTCATCACTTTCCCAGGCTTCTTCCATATTGACGGGGAAGGAAAAATCGGGATAACGGCTGATAAGGGATTCTATCCCGCTACTGAAGATTGTGAGCAGAGGATAAAGATTCTTGATCAGGGAACTCTTCCAGAGGCCTTTCCCGTTGTAATAGCGGCCCAGGCGGGAGGTAGCTTCGAGAGAATATGTCAATTTTAAGCGGTACAGAAGGAGGAGCTTATCCAGACCGTCTGATTTAAGAAGCTGAATATAGGAGTGCTCTCTGCGGATAATTTCAGTATTTCTCTTCATCTCCTGGTCAAAAACAGAGAGGAGCAACTGTTCATATTGATCAAATTCTTTTTTATTCAGGTAGATATTCGCAATACTATAATAGATATTCCACTTATCATCGGGAATATAAAGGAACCGGGCATCTTCCAGGGCTTCTTTATATCGTTTTTCTGCCAGAAGATAATCCCCCTCGGCTTCATATATACGGCCGATCCAGTAGGTTGCTTCGGGAGTCAAAATCCCGTCTCTAGCGGAAAGACTGATCAAATCCAAGGCTTCACTCAGATGTCCCTGCTCATAAAGGGCCAACCCTTTTTCATAGAGAACCCAGCCGGGGAGATTCTGAGTATCGGTAGTCTGTGCTCCCAGAGAGCCGCATGTCAGGAGGAGTATTCCCGCCGCAATTGTTCCAATTCTTCCAGAAATGCTTCTTTTGCCGAACAAATATCTTCCCTCCGTACGATTTTACCCTGCTTAAATATCAGGACCTGCTTTCCATTTCCTGTAATCCCCAGATCAGCATGGGATGCTTCTCCGGGGCCATTGACTGAACAACCCATGACGGCAACTGAAGCCTCCAGAGGGAGTGTATTCAGTTCTTCCTTAACAGATTCAAGGAATGCATGGGTATCAAAGGACGTTCTACCGCATTTGGGGCAGGATATAATCCTGATTCGTCCCTTTTTTAAACCCAGATTCGTTAATAACTCGGCAGCCGCCAGTATTTCATATTCAGGTTTATCTGAAATTGAGATTCTAACAGTTTCACCGATACCCTCCCTTAAGAGATCTGACAGCCCGAGTGTAGATTTCACAATGGCCGGGATAAGCGGTCCTGCCTCGGTAATCCCCAAATGAAGAGGATAATCGTATTGCTGCCTGAATTCCTTATTTGAAAGGTATGTCACTTCTATATCGGAAGATTTAAGGGAAACGACAATATCCTTAAATCCTTTCCGTTCAAAGATTTCCAGATTGTCCTCAGCGGCCTGGACCAGACGCCGACTCCTGGCTTCGGGAGACCACTCACCCTTCGTCTTCAAAGACCCTTCATTGGCCCCTATCCTGATGACGGCCCCCCTGTCTGCCGCGGCCGCAATGATTTCTTCCACCTTCCAGGATTCTCCGATATTGCCTGGATTGATCCTGATCTTGTGAAATCCTGCATTTATGGCTTCCAGGGCAATTTTATAATCAAAATGGATGTCTCCCACCAGGGGCATGGTCGTTTTATGTAAAAGAGGAGACAGTTGTCTTACTGATTGAATATTAGGGAGGGCAAATCGGATCAAATCACAGCCCTTACGACTCAGATTATTCATTGATTGAATAAGGAGGTCATCCACGACAGTGACAGGTTTATCCCACATGGTCTGAATACTGACAGGGGACGCACCGCCCATGGGAACTGAACCGACCTGAACGATTCTGGATGTAGACATTTGTTCCTCCTGAAAAGACTCTTAAATAATGTCCATTATAGGGGAAGATGCAAAAAGACAGAAGTATTATTTAAGCAAAACCCGTTGTACTGCCCCCCAGATGGAGAGCAGTAAAAAAAGACTCCCCATATGGGGAGTCTTTTACAATAATACCAGATAGGATTAAAGAGCACCCATCAGGAATACCATGGCAAAGAGGGCTACTGTTTCAATAACTCCGAGAACCATCAGATAGTTTACAAAACCTTTACCAGTCTCACCCATGGCATCGGCCGCACTAGCGGCGGCTTTTCCCTGTGCATAAGCAGATGCACCCATAGCCAATCCACCAAACAGTCCCATACCAAGAAGCTTCATTCCTTCAGCATCTGAGGCCAGCATCTGATTCATCAGGATGAAACCATAAATAGTCTGAGTCAGAGGAGCACCTACAAAAGCAACCAGGAGGAAGGGAGCGGGCTTGTTAGCTGCAAAACATTTCTTCCAGGCTCCGATAGCAGCCTGCCCTGCAACTCCAGCTCCAAAAGCAGATCCAAATCCAGCTAGTCCCAATGCAGCAGCAAATCCCATCATTCCAATATCCATACCTATCTCCTTCTAAAACAATTCATTTTTATTATCCACAAACTTATCTAAACCAGCGCCATAACATGGCCCTGGTGTTTTCCCTGCTAAGGCCTAAGGGCCTTAGAAAAGGGTTCATATTTAATACCAGACCATTCCATATCCAGATGGCCTGAAAATTCCAACATATTGAGCCTCACACCATGAACGATCAAGGAGAGGGCTCCCATGGCAATATTAAGTCCATGACCCAGCAGGAGAATCAGAATGGCGCCGATAATAGCCGGCCCTTCCATCATGGGTGCTGCCATGGCATTGAAGCTGGAGGCGATGGCCAGTGAGGCCAGTCCTACGGCAAAAAGCCTGATATAGGAAATAATATCTGAGAGTAGACTGATCGAATCAAGGAACAGTGTAAACAATCCAATAGGATTCAGTCCCTTTAACACAGCTTTAAAGAAATTAACACCCTTCTCCTGTTTCCCAAAGACAATGACGGTAATCAATCCACCGCCAATCATATTCAGGGCATATTGAGGTACTGGTCCCATAGAAAGGACTAAGAGCAGAACAATATGATAGACCCCGATGAGCATGGATAACCATCCCAGCTGCTCAAAAGCGACCAGGGAAGGCATCTTGTTCATAAAATTTTTAAGACGGGCAATACTCAGCTGTATCGTGGCAATGACGAAACACATGTATTTCACGGTGATGCTGCTGTCAATGTCCCCCTCAAAAAATTGAGGGAACGATGCAATCGAAGGCAACACCAGGTTTTTGAGAGGAGCCCAGCCGCCCAGAGTTTGGGAACCGAACCATGTTCCTGTGAGAGAACCCCAGATGACAGTAGCAAAACTCAGAAGATACAGAAGACTGAGTGCCGCATTTCCCTTTCTCTTCTTGATATGGACAAAAGCGGTGATTCCAAGCAAAAGAACTCCATACCCTGCATCACCAATAATCATGGCAAAAAAGAGAGTGAAAAATATCAAAAATTCTTTACTTATATCCATCTCCCGGTAACCGGGAAGCACTTCCAGCACATTGAACAGAGGTTTGATCAATCCGACAACCTTATTATTTTCCACAAGAGTCGGTACGTTGTCTTCTTCCAGGGGATCACTTAAGACTAGTGCCCAGCCATTTTCCGCGGTTAACGATTTAAGAGCATCCCCTTCTCTGGCAGGCACATAACCCGAGAAATAGACCAGAGAAGTGTCATTCCCCAGACCTGTCAGGAGACTCTCAAACTGAAGATCCTGCTGAAGAGACTTTAATTCGGCTGCCATAAGATCTCGACGGATCGCCAGACTTTCCAGCATGGAATCAATCTCTGCTAAATTCTTCAGTTCCATTTCGTCCTGTCGTTTTAATTCACTGACACCTATACCGGGCAGCTGTAACGGCTCAGCTTCGGGGAAACTCTCATCTCCGGTGATGGCAATAATTCCATAGACAGAGGTTTTATTTGTCGAAACCGTAAAGGATCTGTACTCTTTTGAAACAAGAGCCCAATTAGTTTTATTCATTTGATAAAAACCGAGATCTACTCCCCGGCTTCTGAGAATGGAGACTTCTGATGGATCAAAATCACCCCAGGGTTCCCATTTTACCAGATCAGAAGCAATGGCGATTCTTTTCTCTTCCCCTTCCTTTCTTGAGTTAAGAAGAGTATGAACCTTATCACAAAGCCTATTTGCTTCTTCTGAGGAATAGTGTTCACTGACAGTTTTTACTTTCGGGTCGAGAATTTGATAGGCTCTTTCAAACCTGTCAAAAAGAGTTTTCAAGGATGCCGTTTTTTCATTACTGCCCCGGAACTCCTGTTCCAGATGTATGACACCTGCTTCCCGGATTTTATCAAGGGCCCTGTCTTTTTCATCATCCAGAAAGATAAAAGAGGCCTTTTTCATTTTAACAATCATATCAGCCTGCCTTCACCATTTTTTTCTTGGACATTTTACCCCGGACAACAGCAGCGGTCTGCTGGTCTCCCAGATAAACTCCGATCTTCTTGATATTTTCCCTGGCTTCTGGAATTTTGACTTTTTCAAAGAGGTTTACCCTCTGAGTAGTGGTCCGCAGCTCCCGGGTCAGACGTTTAATCTGTTCTTCCAGGACCTTGTATTCCAGATCCAGTAAAATAATACGCTTCACTTTTTCCACAGCCTTATCAACCCAGAGAGGCATTTTGAAGAGATTGTAGGAAACAGGATAAAAGTCGGCACCATTGAATACGGGGATGACCACCCCGGCAATGTTCCCGGTATCCGTTTTCACGGCTTTGACCTTGATTAGAGTTCCGTCAAGGCCGACATCTTCACCGAAGACACCGATCCATGTCCGGAACTCATTATTCAGAGCTTCCTGTTTCTGACGAACCTCAGCTTCCCGGATCTCCACATTGCGGATCTCTATTTGGAGCTGCTGTTTTTTAAGAATCAGCGTCGGAAGATAACGGGAATACATTTTCAGTTCATCCTTCTGCTTCTTCTGCTCATTCTTTGTCAGTTTTACTTTTGTCATGCTTATCTCTCTACGGGCCAGAACTGATCTATCAATGAAGATTTCAGTCCGGTTTCTTCAGAACTGAAACACTCAGCGAGTATTAACCATCCGTTATCCAGAGCCTTCTCCAGGGGTGTATTCACCGATAGATCCATCATTTCCGCTTCAAACCGGGCACCGTATTTCAGCAGTTTATTGTCCCATTCGGACATGTTGAAACCCATGGACTGTTTTTCCACCGACTCTTTATAGGCGGCATAGAGTTTAATCATACCATCCATCAAAGCGCGGTGGTCGTCCCTGGTCTTATCATTAACCTGCTGTTTCAGCCGGGAGAGTGAACCGAAAGGCTCGATCCTTCCATTTTTTAGGTAGTACTGGCCTTCTGTGATATATCCGGTATTATCGGGAACCGGGTGGGTTACGTCATCACCAGGCATGGTAGTGACACCCAGGATGGTGATAGAACCGGATCCGGCAATATCAACGGCCTTTTCATAACGGGACGCCAGCTGGGAGTAAAGGTCTCCCGGATATCCACGGTTTGAAGGAACCTGTTCCTGGGTGATGGCAATTTCTTTCATGGAATCCGCAAAGTTGGTCATATCTGTTAGAAGAACCAGAACCTTCTTTCCCTGAAGGGCGAATTTCTCGGCAACTGCCAAAGAAATATCGGGAACCATAAGACACTCAACTACAGGGTCAGAAGCAGTATGAATAAACATGATGGTTCTGCTGAGGGCTCCTCCCTCTTCCAGAGTATCCCTGAAAAAGAGGTAGTCATCGTATTTGAGACCCATTCCACCAAGGATGATCATGTCAACTTCGGCCTGCATGGCAATCCGTGCCAAAAGTTCATTGTAAGGCTCTCCCGAAGCGGAAAAAATAGGAAGTTTCTGTGATTCCACCAATGTATTGAAAAGGTCAATCATGGGAATACCCGTTCTGATCATATTTCTGGGAATGACTCTGTTAGCGGGATTGAATGATGGTCCCCCAATTGTTATCAAATTTTCATTCAGGGTCGGTCCATTGTCTCTGGGCTCACCCGAACCGTTGAAGATACGTCCCATCAGGTTATCTGTGAAAGAAACCATCATAGGATGTCCCAGAAAACGGACTTCATCTCCTGTAGAGATTCCACGTCCACCGGCAAACACCTGAAGAGACACATCGTCATCAGCCAGTTTTATAACTTCTGCCAGAGAGTCACCATAGGTTGTGGATATTTCGGCCAGGTCCCCGTACTTTGCTCCGTCGGCTTTAACTGTAATAACGTTTCCGACGATTGAATCAATTTTGCTGTAAACTTTTCTCATCTTATCCCTCAGCTCCTGGCCATTAAAGCGGCGGCTTTTTCATCTACACGGATTTTTTTATCTGATATGAAGGACTTAATTTCACCTTCAAGTTTTTTGAATCCGTCACACTGCCACTCTGAACCGTTGTAGTCCAAAATGAGCTGTCTGAGCTGATTAAACCAGCTTCGTGCCTCATCCTTGCTGCTTAAATTAAGCTCAGCGGAGAGGATTTCCATCATCAGATTAAAAACATGTTTCTGTCTTTCCGGTGATACAGCGGCATCGACGGCGTCAAAGGAGTTCTGCTGAAAATAGGCAGAATCCAGGAGTTCACCCTTCTGATACACAATAAAATCCTGGAGAGATGTTCCCTCTTCACCCACAACCTTCATCATGGATTCAATTTCATTGGCTCTGAAAAGAGTATTATAGGCATATTCAGTCTGCTTAGGATCAATGATCCCGTTATATTTACTCCAGGAATCAATAGGGTGAATGGCAGGATACTTTCGGGCGTCAGAGCGTTCACGGGACAGACCGTGAAAGGCTCCTACGACTTTCAGGGTGGCCTGGGTCACAGGTTCCTCAAAGTTACCTCCCGCGGGAGATACGGTACCACCGATAGTAACAGACCCTTTTCTTCCATCATTCAGCCTCACAAGACCGGCTCTTTCATAAAAACCGGCAATTGTTGACTCAAGGTAGGCAGGAAAAGCTTCTTCACCGGGAATCTCTTCCAGACGACCTGACATTTCTCTCATGGCCTGAGCCCAGCGGGATGTGGAGTCTGCCAGAAGAAGAACATCCAGTCCCATCTGACGGTAATACTCGGCAAGAGTCACCGCGGTATATACAGAGGCTTCACGGGAAGCAACCGGCATAGAGGAGGTGTTACAGATAATGATGGTTCTTTCCATCAATGATCGCCCGGTTTTGGGGTCCAGAAGTTCGGGAAACTCTTTCAGTGTTTCCACAACTTCTCCGGCACGTTCTCCACAAGCCGCAATGATGACGATATCCACATCGGCAAACCTGGATGTAATCTGCTGCAAGACTGTCTTTCCTGCACCAATGGGGCCGGGAATACAGTAGGTACCCCCCTTGGCCACCGGCAGGAAGGTATCAATCTGCCGAATCTGAGTGACCATGGGTTCAACAGGCCTCAACCTTTCGGCATAACAGGTCACAGCTTTTTTAACGGGCCAATGAAAACTCATACTGAGGGGAATGATATTCCCTTTGGAGTCCTCAATCTCGGCAATCGTATCTTTGAGCATATAGCTGCCCTTAGGTTGTATTGACTTCACTTTATATGTATCAAGACGGGAAAAAGGGACCAGGATCTGATGAGTAAAAGGACCCTCAGGAACCGATCCGATCACATCAGCCTTGGCCACGGTGTCGCCTGGATTAACGGTGGGTGTGAAATCCCAGAGTTTCTCTTTAGAAAGAGGATCAAGGTAATAACCTCTTTCCAGAAAGTAACCGGCGGCCTTAGCCAACTCGGGAAGCGGGTTCTGAAGACCATCATAAACCTGACCCAATAAACCAGGACCAAGTTCAACGGCTAAGAGCTCACTTGAGAACTCGACAGGATCACCGATTCCGATTCCTTTTGTAATTTCAAAAACCTGCATCTGAACACGGTCTCCGTTAACACGGATAATCTCGGATTTAAGCTTTGTACCACAGGTTACAACGTAACCCACTTCGTTCATCTGAACGGCACCGGAAACCTCAACGGTCACCATATTTCCATTAACACCAACTACTTTACCACTGCTTTTCATGCTTGTTCTCCAACTGCAACATCGTCTATTCCGGAGAGAATATTTTTGTAGATTTCCTGATATTTTGCAAAACCGGTCTCTTCATCAAAACAGCGCTTTCTCTCAACGATTTGAAGCTGCAGTGAATAAAGAACCAGAAACTCAAGGTCAAAGAAATGACCGACTTTCAGGTTTTCAATATATTCCCATCGTCCCATATTCAGGATATTTTCAGCGACCAGAGGAGACTCTTCCTTGAATGCGGCTGCTGCCAGTGCTGCAGCATCCAAGAAGCGTTCTCCCCCTATGGTATAATTTTCCGGGTCTATACCGATGGCGGCCCCTCTGAGAACAACCAGCTCATTACGAAGACTGATCTCCCATTTTCGATATTCTTCGGCTATGCCGAGGAATTCATTTTCTGTTTCAGGATTAATCAAAGAAGATTTCAGAATGCTCCACTCCAACGGCTTCAGCCATTTCCGGCAATCTTCCAGATAATCACTGTGCTTCAAATCTACCGGCTCGTCATAGTTGAGCAGAGGCAGAGAAGCAATTGTATAATAATACTGACCCAAAACGGACTCCTTTTACTTTTCCAGGATACTCATAAGTCCGGGGTTCAGATATTTAGAGAGCAGTTCCATGAGTTCTTTATCGGAGAAATCGTAGAAAGCACGTCCATCTTTGACAGAGATTCTGAATCCTGCATTCAAGTCACTGAAGGGTTTGATTTCCAACCCCTTTTCTACCTGAGCCTTCAGTTCTGATTTCAGCTGACTCTCCATGGATTTTAGAGTTTCAGGAGCAACAAGAACGCTGAGATCCTTGATTTCATCATCTTTCCAGGACTTGAGTACAGTAACAATACAGTCTTTCAGACTGTCCCCTTTGAGAACTTCCGCCGTTCCGGACTGAAGGATGCGGTCAAAGAGATCTTCAACGTCTTTTTTAATACCCAGCAACAGGTCTCTTCCAGCCTGTTTAAGAGCTTCTTTACCAGCCTGTTCCATCCGGCTTGCTTCATTCTGAGCCTGTGACTTAATATCTGATGCTTCTTTCTCAGCATTCTCGATGAGGGCAGCAGCTTTTTTTTCAGCTTCGAATATGATACGTGAGGAGTTTTCCTCAGCATTTTTTACACCGTCATTCTTGATCTTTTCAATAAGTTCCTTAACTTGAACATCCATGCGTTTTCAACCTCTTTAATAGATATATTTTACCACTTTCTGTAATTTACGTTCCGCTAGAAGGAAAGCAGCTTGAGGAAACTGGTTCACTTCTACAAAACTTTTCAGAAAGACACTTAAACCCTGTACAAAAGAATCTTTGTCTTTATAATCATCAATCGGAAATTTTTCCAGTTCAGGAACCATTTTTTCCAGACAATGGATTTCACGTTCCAGAAGAGCTTCATTTTCTCGCTGCACATATTGAGTGATTTCCCTGTTAGTATATCGACTTCTGTAGATATCAATCAATAAAGCCGTATCTACACCCGTCTCTTCCAGCTCAATCTTGAGAATTTTAATGAATAGCTTTTTATTTTCAGGCAAATAAATACCCCCCTTTTTTGAAAAAACTATCAGAATTGGTATGGAAATCAATTAAGCAAACCCTAAACTAAGATCTCCCCATATTTTAATCATATTCCCATCAAAACCAATTTCCAGTAATCTTTCAGGAAATTCATTTTTTATTTCTTTTTTCAACCTAACCAGTACCAGATCAAGTATCTCTTGTTCCACCACTGGATCAACATCCTCCAGGGTAGATAATTCAATTTCGATCAGATACCCGCGCCCCATCTCACTCTGGTAACCCGGTGTGAACAAAGCCTGAACATTAAATAAACCATCCATTTCCGGATTGGCTGTTTCACCCCGCTCCGGCCGGTTAGGTCTCAGGGAATACTTGGAACCATAGCTCTCTTCAAGCCAGGAATCGATACGATCACAGATGGCCTTAAGCTTCTTGTCCCATTCATTGGTCTTTGGATGATACATAAATCACCACTCCACAGTCCAGATCAGGCTGTTTTGCCTGTATACATCGGGGATTGATATATCAAAATTGACAGTTCTTCCGTTTATACTTCCATAATTGCTGGATTGAAGAGCACGGGGAAAGGTCAGTTCAAAGCTGAGCTTATCTTCAGAGAAAAGGGAATCAATGATACTCAATGTTTCTCTATCTAAGGGACCATTTCCATCAAAAATATGCATTGTTAAAATGCTGAGATTCCCGGCAGTACTGAACTCAATGGGAAATCCGAGAAATAAACTCAGATCATTGATATCCTGATATTCCAGTTCGGTTTCAATATATATAAATTCAGTATCTTCTCTTTCTGAATAAGTTCGAATGGTGACTGTAGGATACAGGGCTGCGAGTTCATCAAAATCACTTCGTTTGACAGGCAGGGGGATAAGATTTTCGGATGTGACTGAATCTTTTTGTACACCCGCTGCTTTTTTATTGATGCGGTAATCCAGACTGAGACGTCCCGCTCCAGAACTCGAATGATCCAGCCCCGTCGTGATCGTCAGGCAGGAGGAGAGAGAAACCATGAGTAAAGTTAGAAGTATAAGTCCCGGTGCTTTTAATCTCATATTTAAAATCCTTTTCATATATATCAAAAAAACATACAAAGTACAACTGTTATAAAAACGTATCTAAAACAGGCCTTCAGTATTTCTGTTCATTCTCCACAAGCTCTTTCATCATTCTTGTATAGCTTTCATATCTGTCAGAATTGATAATTTTATCTTCCACTGCTTTTTTTATGGCACAACGGGGTTCGTGAAGATGCCTGCATCCCTTGTATGAACACTCTTCATTCAAAGGATTAAATTCTGGAAACCAGTGTGACAGATCGGGACTCTCAATTCCCCAGAGCAGGAGATCCCGGATTCCGGGTGTATCAATGATATAACCAGCTTCGTTCTCATAGGGAATCATGACGGCAAAATTAGTGGTATGTTTGCCTCTGCACATTTTTTCAGAGACTTCGGCAGTTCTCTGACTGGCACCAGGAATCAGGAGATTGAGCAAGGTAGACTTTCCCACACCGGACTGACCGGCAAATCCAACGATTTTCCCCTTAATCTCTTCGCGAAGTGAGTCGATACCATCGCCTGTTTCGCAGGATGTAAACCTGACCTCAAGGCCAAGGGATTTAAAATTATCTAACCTTTCAGTAACCCAGTCCGGGATATTCTGATCTGATTTATTCAGGATGACAGCCACATCCAGATGTCCCTGCTCTGCCAAAATGAGCGCCCTGTCAATAAAGCGGGGCCTGAAAGGAGGAGATTCAGGTGAAACAATGCAATACAGGGTTTCCATATTAACGGCCAGAGTCTGCAGGGCCCGCCCTTTTTTATTCCATCTGGCAAAATAATTCATCCTGTCATAACGGCTGATCAACATTCCCTTATTTTCTTCAGCAATGTCTTCAAACTCGACCCAGTCACCCGCAGAGAGAGGATTATAAAAACGGGTTTCAAAGTCCATTTTTTTGCCTTTGATTCTACATTCCCGGATTCTTCCGTCCTCTTCTCCTTTAACAGAAAAAATATTGTTAATACCCCAAAGCACTAATCCTTTCATGACACCTTGTCCTTCAGGGGTGAAAGTATCATCTGATACTGAGCGGCCACTGTTTTATAGAGTTTTTCATTGTATTGGTTTCCGGTAATATGAAAGATATTCTCAGGAACCTGGCCCGTAAAGGGGCTGGAAAGATCCTCAGGAAGCAGATGCAGGATTCTACGGCCAACACCTTCGGTTGAATCAATGATGCTGATATTTTGGGGCAGCCACTTCTCAAACCAGGGTTTTAACAGGATAAAATGAGTACAACCCAGGACAATAACCTTCCACTGTTTTTCAAGGATCAGGGATATATAGGGATCCAAGGCTTCTTTTATCTCCTCTTCATCCGCCAGAAACAGATGATTCTCAACAAAATCAACCAGATCCGATGCGGCTCTGGTTTCTACCACCTGATCAGGTGCAAATTGCCTGATTAAGGCCTTGAGGTATTTCCCCTTCACCGTCTTATCTGTTGCCAATACGGCTATTTTATCGACCCCTGCGGTTTGGGCTGCCGGTTTAACCGCAGGTACAACACCGACAAAGGGAATTGAAAATTCATCTCTCAATGTGTCCAAAGCGGTTACTGACGCTGTATTACAGGCAACGACCACCAGATCAGGGTGATGGAGTTCTACAATCCGAGATGTAATATTCACTAATCGTTCTTTTAAAAATGGAGTGCTCCGGCTTCCGTAGGGAAAACAGGAATGATCGGCAAGGTAAACAAACTGCCAGTGTGGTTTTTCATTCTTGACCCATTGCAGATAGGGGAGCCCTCCCAGTCCGGAGTCCATAAAAAAGACAAGGGGAACCCGATTTATCAAGAGAAAAAATCCTCAATTTTCTTTTTGGCATCCTCAAGTTTCTGATTCGAAGAATGGACATGAGACTGACCGGAAGCTGAGAAATAATCACAAAAATTGGCTCTGTCTTTTTCAACGACCTTCTCGGCCTGAGGTTCACGGCACTGATTTGCAGAGGCTTTGTCAAAATGAATACAGTTATAACAGATTTTCAGTTCCTTTCCACATTCAGAACAGAGGCTGTTCCGGTAAACTTTTTCTGTACTTTCCTTCCCACAGAAATAACATTTATTCATAATCGGATCTTAACCCCTTGTCAAAAAAAAGGCAATAAATTACATATTTATATGTTCAACTTGGATTTATGCTCCTGGCCGGGATGCAAGAACCATGCATACCAGGATTTTCGACTGTGCAAAACTCATAAGGAAATGGATTATAATAAAGAAATAATTCATTATCTTCTTTCCAATACAGTAATTACTGATTTAAAAGCACCGGGGCTTTTTTTTGAAGATCTGGATTTACGGGGTAAAATATTTATAAACTGCTTTTTCCATCACACCAGTTGGAGGAACTGCCGTTTTGATGAATCCCGCTTTCAAATGTGTTTTTTTGATGATTCGATCATTCAGGACTGCAGTTTTCTCAAAGTCAATATGATTCAAAGTGTTTTTACAGTCTCAGAGCTTCTGGATTCCACCTGGAAGGGATCTGATCTGGTGTCGGTAAACTGGAACAGAATCAAGGCCAGGCACTGCGAATTCAGCGAATCAGATCTTTACTATTCAAGATTTATCGGAAGCTCACTGAAGGATACCAACTTTGTCAATTGTAATCTCAAACGAGTTGATTTTTGTCTGGCCCGGATAAAGAGGGTCGATTTCCGGTATTCCAATACAGAAGAAGCCTATTTTCAGAAGGAAAACAGGGTATGAAGCTATTTAATCATTTTGCAGCCGTAGGATTCAGCAATACCTATCTTGTGGGAGGAGATTCTGGTGGAGAGGCTCTTCTGATTGATCCGGGAGTCATGGATGTCCCGTTACTGGAGCTGATTGAAAAAAATGATTATTACATCAAACACATATTGATAACTCATAGTCACTGGAATCATTACGGCGGAGTGAATACCCTCTTGAAGATCTACAACGCTCAGGTCTATTCGGCAATCCCCTTCTTGGAAAATCAGCCTTGTCATGTACTGAAGGAAGGGAAATATGAGTTCACCGGCCAGGAAGTGGAAGTCATTCCCGTTCGGGGGCACAGCGATGATTCACTCGTATACAAAATAGGACATTTTTACTTTACCGGAGATATCCTTTCAGCAGGGAGAACAGGCACAACTCCCGACAAGGTCAGCCGGGAGAAGCTTTTTCTTGAATTAAAAGAAAAAATCTTTTCAAGAGACTTTCATGGAATAGTACTTCCTGGTCACGGTCCCCCCTCAACAATCAAAGCCGAGGCCGCAATATTCAAAAAATATGAACAGAATATGTAATTCAATATCTTTAAATTTGATTTAACCGTGCCTTCAACTCGGTAAACCGTTCGGGAATGGGTGCTTCAAACTGCCTCATTTCAGTCTCACCGGGAAGAACAATACCCAACTTCCATGAGTGGAGCATCATGGTTACATCGCCGATTACATTATCTTTCCGGGCATAGACGGAATCTCCCAGAATAGGACAGCCCATGGATAAAAGATGAACACGGATCTGATGGGTCCTGCCGGTCTCCAGCTTAAGCTTGATAAGGGAATAACGATCCCAGGACTCAAGAACTTCATATCGGGTGAGAGCACGTTTACCTTTTGTCTCATGGACCTTGAATTTTTTTCTGTTTTTGTCATCTCTGGTGATAAAAGTATCGATATTACCCCTCCGCGCAGGAAGCCGGCCCTTTATAAATGCCAGATAGTATTTTTCGGTGGTTCTATTTCTGAACTGCTCAGACAGGGATTCCAGGGAGTCGGGATTCTTGGCTGTGATGATAAGTCCGGAAGTATCCTTATCCAGACGATGCACGATCCCCGGCCTGAGAGGATCATCCTCAAAATGATTTCCCAGCTGCTGATTGTAATAGAGAAGACCCTGAACAAGGGTTCCACTATAGTTCCCGGCACCGGGATGAACAACCAGCCCCTGAGGCTTATTCAGAACGATGACTTGATCATTTTCAAAAAGGATATCAAGATCCATTTTTTCTGGCGCGAAGTCAGGCTCATCGGGAGTACTCCAGTTAACGACCAATACATCTTTATCTTTAACTTTCTTGGAAAGTTTGATTTCCTTATCATTCATAAAAACCTGAATCTTATGGGATTCAAACTGGCTTCTCCTCATGAATCCCATGTGTGATACATATTTATCGGCTCTCAGAGTCTCCCCCTCGGGAAGACTGACGATAATTTCTTTTGTTTCTTTATTCACTTTTTTCCTCTTCAACAAACTCCGGATACTCCTGAGCCTGATTCCTGGTTCGTTTTTTTTTGATCTTTCCAATGATCAGGTCAGCCACGGCAACAGCACCCGATAATGTAGCGGATGTAACAAGCAGGTATTTCAAATCATCCTGCTTTTTCTCAGAAGCCAGAGAAAACTCAGAATTGAATCCGGTTCCCGCATAACTGGTCACTTCATATACCAAAGATGTCAGAATATAAGTCAATGGAAAGGAGCCGAACAGAATGACTTCAAAACGCCTCATATCATGGGCCCAGACAGGAAATTCAACTTCCTGATAAGGCAGGGGCTCCGTAACCGGCCCATTCATCTCCTGGGGAGACAGGAGAGCCGCCTGACTCATGAATAGAATCAGGCTGGTTATCCGGAAAACCTTCATTCTCAGAACCGGCCTCCGAACAGGGCACTGCCGACTCTCAAAAGTGTGGAGCCTTCCAGAACAGCCCACTCAAAGTCAGAGGACATACCCATGGAGAGAACTGAAAAATCCTGATCACGGTACAGGCTCATCAATTTTTCCTGGAGAATACGGCATCGGGCAAAGGCCTCCCTCACCACAGATTCATCATCCGTGAAGGGAGCGATTGTCATAAGGCCTTCGATCCTGACTCCCTGTTGTTCCCGAAGCCATCCGGCGGTTTCAATGATTTCTTCTTCCGATGAAAATCCTGTTTTGCTCCCCTCTTCGGCCGTCTTCAGCTGAAGGAGAACTCGAATGGGAAGATCTTTCATCTCATGAATCTGATTCTTATAATTCTGAACCAGCTTCTCCGCGAGCTCTCTTGAATCAAGGGACTGAATGCAGTCAAAAACAGAGAGGCCTGTTTTTACTTTATTCCTTTGAAGATGTCCAATGAGATGCAAATCAACATCCTCGGGTAGGCTGGCAAACTTTTCCTGTGCTTCGGCAACTCTGTTTTCTCCAAACAACCTCTGCCCTGCATCATAGGCTTCTCTGATTTGTTCGAGTGGTTTTGTCTTACTCACAGCCATCAGTTTGATCTCAGAGGAAGTCCGGCCAGCCTTTAGGGCGGCAGCTTCAATGGAATTATTCAATTTTTCAAGATTTTCACGAATACTCATAGCTTGAATCTATCACAGCTTTCCTATTCTGGAAAAGGGAGTCATCAGGGGAGTTCTCCCAAGAGCCTCTGAGATGCCGTCCAGGCTTTCTCTTTCGTTGAGTAACTGTCAAGAGAACTGTCCTGAACCCAGCCAGTCAGCTTATCCTTACTGATATTATACCAGAGAGAACGCTCTCTTCCATTTATGAAATGCACTGATTCGATCCGAACCAGATCACCCTTCCTCAATGTCGTCACAATATGCTGATCATCATCAGGTTCTTTATTTATTTTCAGATAGGATACATTCACCACACCCCAGTTGGTCGTCCCTTTCATGATGGGAGTCGCTGGTAAAATAATGTCAGGGACCTCAATTTTCAGAACACAGGACAGGGGTATAAAAAGGAATACCAGGAGATATATGAAAATCCGCATCATAGGTTCTCCCCTTTCAGTTCGACGATTTCATCACGGAGTACAGCGGCCTCTTCAAACTCCATGTTCTTTGCCTTCTCAAGCATTTCCTTTTCAAGGGCCTTAATGAGTTTTTTCTTTTGTACAGGATCCAGAAGGTTCACATTGTCCTTCATGACAGAAATCGTCATCTCTTCGGCTTTCTTTTTCAGATCAATTTTTCTGATGAGTATATCCTGCACTGCTTTAATAATCGTTTCGGGAGTAATGCCATGATCTTCATTGTATTTTTTCTGGATTCCCCGCCGGCGGTTTGTCTCACGAATCGCTTCGATCATAGCGGAAGATTCCCGGTCGGCATACATAATGACCCTTCCCTTGGAGTTTCTGGAAGCCCTGCCGATTGTCTGGATCAAAGCCGTAGCGGATCGGAGAAAACCGACTTTATCCGCATCCATAATGGCAATGAGAGAAACTTCGGGGATGTCCAGACCTTCTCTGAGGAGGTTGATGCCCACAAGGACATCATATTTCCCGAGTCTGAGATCGCGAATGATTTCGACCCGTTCAATGGTTTCGACTTCGGAATGAAGATAATTGACCTTCAACCCGAGTTCATTTAGATAATCAGTCAGATCCTCGGCCATTCTTTTTGTCAGAGTTGTGATCAAGACCCGCTCACCTTCGTCAATTCTCTTTCTGATTTCGCCATATAGGTCCTCCATTTGACCTTCGGTCGAACGGATTTCAATGATGGGATCAAGGAGACCAGTGGGCCGGATAATCTGCTCGACCACCAGTTCTGACTTTTCCAACTCCTCCTGTCTGGGAGTGGCGGAAACATAAAGAAGCTGTTTTTTAAAGTCCTCAAATTCAGAATATACCAGAGGTCTGTTATCCAGGGCTGAAGGAAGACGGAATCCGAAATTCACAAGATTGGTTTTACGGGATCGATCCCCTTCATACATGGCCCGGATCTGGGAGAGGGTGACATGGGATTCATCGACTATGGTCATAAAATCGGGGGGGAAATAATCCATAAGTACCTCGGGACGTTCCCCAGCCTCCCGGCCTGACAGCTGGCGGGAGTAGTTTTCAATCCCCGAGCAATACCCCATTTCCTCCATCATCTCAAGATCGTATTCTGTTCTGGTTTTCAGGCGCTGAGCCTCTACAATCTGACCTCTGGATTCAAAAAATTCCACCTGTAGGGTCATTTCATCCCTGATAGCGGTCAATGACTTCTGAACACTGTCTTCAGGCATGACAAAATGTTTGGCCGGATAGACAGTACACATGGTAAGATCTTCCAGAACTTCCCCCGAAACCGGATTAAATCGTTTCATAGATTCAATTTCATCCCAGTCAAAGCTGATACGGTAGGCTTCTTTCAGGTAGGCAGGATAGAGTTCCATCACATCTCCCCGAACCCTGAATTTCCCCCTCTCCAGTACCATATCATTCCGTTCATACTGAAGAGAAATCAAATTCCTGATGATATCATCCCGGTTATAAATCTCCCCGACCAGGAGCTGGACTCTCATATCTTTATAGGAGGAAGGATTTCCAAGACCATAGATGCAGGAGACTGTGGAAACAATGAGGACATCCGTACGTTCCATCAGACTCATGGTTGCCGAGAGCCTCATTCTGTCGATTTCATCATTAATAGAGGAATCTTTCTCAATATACAAATCACGGGAAGGAACGTAAGCCTCCGGCTGATAGTAGTCGTAGTAGGAAACAAAGTATTCCACCGCATTGTGGGGAAAAAAATCCTTAAACTCCCTGTAGAGTTGAGCCGCCAGAGTTTTATTATGAGAGATAACCAGTGTTGGCTTTTGAATATACTCCACAATTTTAGCCATTGTGAAGGTTTTTCCCGAACCTGTTACGCCTTGAAGGGTCGCCCTCCGGGCACCATTCAGGAAAGCATCAGACAATTTTTCAATCGCATTGATCTGATCCCCCGCAGCGTCAAAGGGAGAAACGACTTTAAATTTATTCATATGGTATCATTCCCCTGGGGAATTAA
This sequence comes from Oceanispirochaeta sp., assembly GCF_027859075.1. Classification (NCBI taxonomy): domain Bacteria; kingdom Pseudomonadati; phylum Spirochaetota; class Spirochaetia; order Spirochaetales; family Spirochaetaceae; genus Oceanispirochaeta; species Oceanispirochaeta sp. The sequence goes on from NZ_JAQIBL010000039.1 coordinate 33,122, forward strand.
CTCCTGGATTTTAGTTTGTTGGTCTTTCTGACAATTTGATTCTTAATATTTTAGTCTGTTTCCTTCTGAGCACTTCCACTTCGACCTCATCTCCCGGCCTGGTTGCTTCCAGTGCGCCGTAAAAATCGGAGAGAGTCGCGATGACCACACCATTGATCCCGGTGATGATGTCTCCCCCCAGATAAATCACGGAATTGCCGCTTCTTACAGCCTGATCCGGATCTCCCCCCAGCAATCCTGCATCCTCGGCATTTCCACCATTGATGACTCTGGAGATCAAAATTCCTTTTGAAAGGGGCAGCTTCCCATAGCGGACAAGGGAAGGAAATAGCTGGACAGGAACAATATCAATCCAGCCTCTCTGAACCTTTCCAAATTTAATAAGATCCGGCACGACTCGCCGGGCTGTATCCACAGGGATGGCAAAGCCAATACCCACCGAGCCGCCTGAGGGGGTATAAATCATTGTATTGATACCGATCATCTCCCCTTTCATGTTTATGAGGGGTCCTCCGGAGTTGCCCGGATTAATGGATGCATCCGTTTGAATCATATCACGAATCACAAGGCCCGAGTCATTTTTCAAAGGCCGTCCCAGACCAGAGACAATGCCCGTAGTCAAGGTCCGCTCAAAGGCAAAAGGATTCCCTATGGCAATGACCTTCTGCCCTACTTTCAAATGATCTGATGTCCCGAAGGGAATGGTTACCAGCTCCTTGTCTTCAGGATCAAATTTCAGAACAGACAGATCATTTTCATAATCTGTTCCCACGACTTCCCCTTCATACTGACTACCGTCTGCCAGGGTGATGTAGACCTTATAGGCCTTGTCTACCACATGATTATTGGTCAGGACAAAGCCACGCTTATCAATAATGGAACCTGAACCGGAGGACCCTTCCTGTGGAATGGGTTCGAGAAACCAGTTGTAGCCCACAACTTCTGTCGTTACATTCACAACCGCTTCGTTGTATCTCTCATAGATTCCGATATTTGTCAGTTCGTCCTCAGAATAATCACTGCTGTTAAATACTGGATTCCCCAATGAAGTAGCAGGCTGAGATGGAAAGATTTCAACTTCAGGAAAAGAGCTGTTTGTCAGGGCTGGTATATCCGAATTAAAAGAAGAGAGGGATATGAGGCCGAAACCAAAAAGGAGCAGGAATACAAGGAGAGCCGTTCCTATTGAATAAAAAATAACCTGATTCCTACTGTATAGCTTCATTATTGATTCACTCCTCCCCTATCAATCTTAAAATACCTGAATAACCAATATATTTCAAATATTTAGATAGAAATCTTTCATCTTTTTAAATCTCTGACAAGAAAAGGTGAATTAACAGGTTTAGCTAAAGGAGTATAAGCCTCTATTCTATGATAGATTATTCCTATGCATCCCCCTTGTTCCTATTGTGGAAAAACTATCCATGGAAAATATATTCTGGATTTCTGGGGCAATTCCTATTGTGCCTTCCATCTCAAAACCACTCCCCAATGTGACTATTGCGGACGATTCATTGGAACAAAAAGCACGAAGGGAGGGAAGGCCTATCAGGATGGCCGCCGAATCTGCGGAATCTGCCTGATGAACTCCGTAGACACTCCCCGGAAGGGCCTGAAAATATTGGAAGAGGTTCATGATTCTCTTGAGATTTCCGGGATTAAAATAAGACCTTTTAAACCGGATTTTGCCCTCATCAGCCGTTCTAAAATGAAACAGCGGGATAGAGTCAGCGCGGAGAAACAGGGCACTGCCACATACCAGAGAGAAACAAAAAATGGTAAACTAAGCCATTATATAATGGAAATATATATCCTGGATGGCCTGCCAAGGGTTAATTTTATTTCAACCTCTGCCCATGAATTGATGCACATATGGTTTTACAGCCATAATATCACTGATGCATCCCCTGCTTTAGTGGAAGGGAGCTGTAATATGGCATCCTATCTGGTTCTGAAAAGTCTGAAGACTCTGGAAGCCGAATACCTGATCCAAGGCTTATTCTCCAGTAAAAGCAAAGTATATGGATCCGGATTCCGGAAGGTTCAGAAGCTGGCCGACAGGCAGGGAATCACCGGCTGGCTTGAGTATTTAAAAACGCATAAGCGAATTTAATTAACTTTTTTTGCTCATCCCTTCCTTTATTGTCCACACAACCTAAAAACATTGAAAAATATCTTATACCTTTAAACTGACTGGACCTGTCTTCACACTGACAAACTCAGGTGTAAAAGGACAAGGTTCATTAGACAGGATATTTATTTCAGAGTAAAAACTGATGACAATCCCGAAAATATAAATGTATCAATAAGTAATGATAAGGAGATCTAATGGAATCTGGTATTTTTTATGCTGTTGCAATCCTATTATTGATTTTTTCTATCCTAAAAGACAGAAAAAAAACAAAACAAGCCGTCATGAAATCTATAAAAAGTCTTCTGGGATTGCTGCCTCAAATGAGTTTCATTCTGATCGTCATAGGATTGAGTTTATCCATGCTTTCTACCGAGACAATTTCAGAAATTATAGGTGAAAATTCAGGAATCGCAGGTATTGCCATGGCAATTGCGACGGGAGCCGTGACACTGGTCCCAAGTGTCATAGCCTTTCCTCTAGGCGCCACATTACTTGACCAGGGTGCCGGCCTGTTACAAATAGCCGGGTTTTTAGCAGCCCTGATGGGTATCGGCATTGTGACATTCCCCATGGAAAAACAATTTTTTGGTACTGAGTTTGCTTTGTACAGAAATATTGGCACTCTGGTCATGACCATAACATTCGTGTTGGCTATTTCCGTTTTAATGGGAGGGACAGCATGAAAAAAATTAAAAAATATACCATGTCCCTGATGGCACTGGGGGCCCTTCTGATCCTGTATTATTTAAAACCGGAAACGGCGGTCAGTTCTATGTCCATATCTCTTTCAAGCGCTGGTACAATGCTGAAAATTCTCCCACCAATTCTCCTGATCATTAATCTGCTGGATATTTGGATTCCCAAAGCAATCATTATCAGACATATGGGAGAGAATGCCGGATTAAAAGGTTATTTCTGGGCCATAGTGCTGGGAACGTTCGGGGCCGGACCCTTGTATGCCGCATTTCCTATTGCAGCGATATTAGCCAACAAAGGGGCCCGTATCTCGTATATCATATTTTTCCTGGGTGTTTGGACGACAACGAAGCTACCTATACTCATGTACGAACTTAATTTTTTCGGATTAAAATTTACAGCGATCCATGTAATCACAGGATTTATTGTCTTTTTTATCATGTCTATTCTTATGGAAAAATTTCTGAAAGGAAAGAAGCTGGACCTGGTATATGAGAAACTTTCAAAGATGTGATTTAAAGCGTTCTTTGATCTTTTAAAATGCCGAATGACTACCGGCACTGTCCAAATTCTTCCAGAAGCGGACTGTAGATACACACCCTTTTTCTCAGTCTTCTTAATTACGATTTCTTATATAGTGAGATGAGACCATCTCATTTAATAGAATTCTTGTTGAAACATGACTAAAGGAAATAGGAATCATTCTTCTACAAAATGGGTTTTATTGTCATATTCCATTTTCCATTTTCTTGAAATCCACTTCACTCTCAACGGAGAAATTGACTACACACACTTCTTGTGTTATTTTATACACATGAAAACGAGAACAAATGTGAGTATAGACCGTGAGTTATTGGAATCAGCCAGGAATCAGAATATAATTATTTCTACACTACTTGAAAAAGCGTTGAAGGAAGAATTAAAGAAAAAAGCTGAAGAAGCCTGGATTGAAGAAAATAAAGCCAACCTGAATAGGTATAATCAGCGGATTACTGAAGTGGGTGCATTCAGTGATGGTCTGAGGACCTTTTAATGAAACAATTTGATATATTCAGAAATAAAAATCCGAATAGCTCAAAGGAGGTTCCCTTTCTAATCAATCTTCAATCTGATCCAATGGATCTTCTGGCAACCAGGATAGTTGCTCCTCTTAGAAGAGAAACAGAATATTCAGACCAGAAACTTTCCCGGGTTCACATCCCCATTAGTATCGGAAAGGAGGAATATATAATTTTCATATCAGAATTGGCGGCCATTCCCTCTGAACTGATGGGTGAGAAAGTCATGAATGCGGCAGTCCTGAGACAAGAATTTACA
>NZ_JAQIBL010000040.1 GCF_027859075.1 Oceanispirochaeta sp.
ATGAAAAAGATGAACCAACTGCAGCCCTCTTTCCCAGAACGATTGGACGGCATTGACTATGTATCCATGCAGCAGATCTTCGGAACCGGGAATGCAGCCATGTTTATAGGCGGAAGCTGGGAAATCGGGATTTTCGAAGACCTGGGCGGACTGGAAGACGTAGGATACTTCGCTCCTCCTCTTGCCAAGAAAGGTGATACTCTTCAGTACTGTTTCCATGTTGACGGCGGTATAGCCATGAACAAGAACACAAAATACCCTGAAGAAACCAAGACCTATATGAAATGGCTCGCTTCCTCTGCATACGCTCAGCTTCTGATGAATGAACTGCCGGGATTCTTCTCTTATACTCCTGGTGATTACACTCTGACCAACAGCCTTGCCAAAGAAATGCAGAGCTATGTAGCCGCCTCTGTTCCCACAGTAAGAACAGTTTGGGAAAAACTCTCTGCCCAGTCTCCCAGTGGAAACCAACTGGTGGGAGAAGCTGTCCAGATGATGTATGCCAATGAACTGACACCTGCCCAGGCAGTAAAATATGTTGATGACGGCCTGGCCTGGTACTACTGATACCCCCTTAGGCCCTGAACTATAAAACCACCAGGACTCAACAGAGTCCTGGTAGAATAAAAGTTTTTGGTAGAACAAAGTGTTTAAGGAATAAAAATTATTGAGCTCTCTGAATCCAGAGAGCTCTTTTTAACTTATTTATTTCGACAATATCCATTTAAAAAAGAATTGACTAAGAAGAAAGGAGGGAGTTTTATGCTTGAGGCCAGAAAGAAACATGCCAAGTTTTTGTTTCTCTTTATTTTCCCGGCATTTATCGTTTACACAGTGTTCATGCTGCTGCCAATATTAAACTCTATGAAATACAGCCTCTATACCGGGGAAGGCCTGATCCCGGATCAATTTGTTGGACTCGATAATTACATACGCTTATTCACAGAAGAGCGATATTATACAAAGTTCTGGAATGCCTTCCGGAATAATATAAAATTTTTCGTTATCGTGACGATTGTACAGAATGTACTGGGGTTTTTTATGGCCGTTCTGGTGACCAGATCCTTCAAGGGTTCCGGTTTCATCAGAAAACTGAGTTTTCTGCCCACGACCCTGTCCGTCCTGGTTGTAGGGTATATTTTTAAATTGATTCTCAACCCCTACTATGGTGTTTTTGACAAGTTTCTAGGGCTCATCGGTTTCGAAAGTCTTATTCTTCCCTGGCTGGGAGATCCCAGAACGGCTCTCTTTGTTGTGGCCATTGCCGTGAGTTGGCAGTTTTTCGGGGAGTCAGTACTCTTCTATACCTCGGGCATTGACGGGATCAGTAAATCCATCATGGAAGCCGCCAGGATTGATGGAGCCAACATCTGGCAGGAGATTTATCATATTATCCTTCCCTCTGTACTCCCCATTGTGGGAATCGTCACCATTCTGATCTTTATCGGAGACTTTACTCAGTTTGACATTATTTTTGCCATGACAGGGACAAGGGGTGATCCCAACTACAGCACAGACCTCTTCGGCTCCCTCTTCTATAGAACGGCTTTCTCCTCATCAGAACGGGGCGGTTGGGGAACCGGCATGGGGGCGGCAGTAGCCACCATGATGTTCGTTGTCGTCACCATAGGTGTCGGTGCCTTTCTGACCTTCTTTACTAAGAAAAGGGAGGCTCTGGAAAAATGATGAATATGAAAAGAAGTATAAGTAAGACATTCCTCTACCTGGCCATGGTTCTCTATTCTCTGACCATCCTGGTTCCTCTCTTCGTTATGATGATGACATCCTTTAAAACAAATGCGGAGATCTTTAATAACCCCTTTGGTCTTCCTACCAGCTTTAATGTGGATGCCTATGTAGACCTTTTTGTAGTCTCTAATTACGGAAAATATTTCCTGAACAGTTTTGGTGTCACCATCCTGTCTCTGGCCCTGGCTGTCACCATGTCTGCCCTGGCGGCCTATGCCATCAGCAAATACAAGTTCAAATACAACAGAGCCATCTATATCTATTTTGTTGTCGGTCTGGTTGTGCCTATCAAACTGGGAACCATCGATATCATGATCACCATGCTCCGCCTGAGCCTCTTCGATACTCTCTGGGCCCTGATCATCGTATACATCGCCATGGCCATCCCCCTCAGCGTCTTTGTTCTTTATGACTATATCAGGATGGTTCCGGAAGAACTCAGTTCCGCCGCCAGAATTGATGGATGCAGTGAGCCCGGGATCTTTGCCCGGATCATCGTCCCCCTGATAAAACCCGGTCTGGCTGCTGCGGGAATCATCAGCTTCATCCCCAACTGGAATGAGTTCTGGTTTCCCCTAGTTCTGATCAAGTCCCGGGAAAACTATACCATTCCCCTGGCGACAGGACAGCTCTTCGGACAGTTCGACACCAAGCTGAACCTTGTTTTTGCCGTACTCTCCCTGGCATCCATACCGGTGATTGTCATCTACCTGCTTCTGTCTAACTACTTTGTAAAGGGACTCTCTGCAGGAGCCGTAAAAGGCTGAAAAGCGCCCGGTTCTTCATACACTATGATCAGTCCCTTCTTCAGCTCCGCTGAAGAAGGGGCTATTTTTTTAGGAGAAAGTCACTGATACAAACTTGCCATCCCGGAACCAGTCCGTTATGATTCAGCTATCAGGATGAGTCCTGCGCAAGACTCATCCTGATATCCTGGAGAACTATATGAATATTATCCTGCTCACTGTGCCCCTCATACTGGTAATGTATCTTTTTTACCGTTTCCGCAGCTTCCCCCTCTTCATTAAAGCCATGAAGATCTACAATACCGGAGACATCAGCAAGGCTCTTAAAATGCTCAAGGATGCGGTAGAAGCCGGGCTGGCGGCAAAATATCAGCTCACAGTGGGGTATATCCTTTTAAAAGAGGGATACACCGAAGATGCCGAGCGGATATTCACCTTTCTGATCAACACACCCCAGGGAAAATTCAACAGCAATCATGCCAGGGCCTATTCCGCCCTGATACACTGGAAAAAGGGCCATCTGGATGAAGCGATACAGGAGCTGAAAACCCTGTTGGAAGAGGACTACAGAACCACCGCCCTCTACTCCAATCTCGGTTTTTTCCTGATTGAAAAGGGAGATTTGGACAAGGCTCTGGAAATCAATCTGGAAGCCTTCTATTATGATGGATTCTCTCCGGTGATCCTGGATAATCTGGGCCTGTGTTACATCAAAAGAGAAGAATGGGTCAAGGCTGAAGAGATATATGAAAAGCTTATAAAGAGCGATCCTGGATTCCCTGACGCCTGGTACAATGCCGCCCTGGTGGCCATCCAGCGGGGGGACAAAGAAAAGGCGGAATCCTTGCTGAATTCCGCCCTTGAAAAAAAGTTTTCCTATTTGAGTACCCTCAATAAGGCACAGGTGGAAGAACAACTGCAGCTTCTCAAAGGCTGAGCCGTTTTTCCCCATCAGAAGAAAATCAATCCTTACTCTTTTTATTCACTCTTCTGTAAGGATCAGCCCAGTGTACGAAAGCCGGGGCCAGACGAGTCTGTATCCACACCCGTCCTTCTCCGGTAAAACGGCAGACAAGTCCTTCTCCTGAAAAGAAAAGGCTCTTCATTCCAGCCACAGGCCTGACTTCATATCGGAGCCCTTCGGTGAATCCCAAAATGTATCCTGTATCCACCACATAATCGCTCTGTACTTCAATCTCGATAAGGCCGCCGAAGGTGTTAAACCAGAGGTCTCCCGTTCCAGAACATTTGATCATAAACATCTTCTCTCCCGAGAAAAAACCCTTGAAGCCCTGAAACTCGATGGCGACCTCCAGGTCGGGAGAACTGGCCAGATAGGCGGAGTTCTGAATAAAGATTGTAGAATCCTCCAGATAGACATGTCCGATCTCACCGGGAGATCCGGGAGCGATGCCCATCTCTGCGTCAACTGTGCCGGCGGTAAACTCACTTATAACGAGATTTTCCCCGGAAAGCATGCGTTTCAGCCCGCCCTTCATCTTGGCCTTCATGGTCAGAGAAGAATCCATCCAGGCCATGGCGGAAGCTTCCACTTTCAGGGTCTTTCCCTGGGGAATTTTCACATTGAGAATTCCGTAATCAGGCTGTGATTCCAGAGTGAAGGGGTAGTCTGTTTTTTCCATATTAATACTCATGGTTTATTTCTCCTTTTTGGGTATCAGGAAGGGGGTCAGAGAGGCACCAAAGGTTTTATCCGCATGAGTCTGACACCAGACTGTTCCCCGGCCCTTAAAGCGGCAGACAAGTCCCTCGCCACCCAGAATGGATGAAACCCAGCTGCCGCCGGCTTTGCTGATTTTAAACTCCAAGGTCTCATCATAGGCAGCGATATTACCTGTATCCACGATGTACTCCCCATCCACCTTAACGGGATAGAGCATGCCGAATGCATTGATGATGATCTGACCCTTACCGGACATTTCCAGCCAGATCATATTTTCACCGGAAAAGGCATTCTTGAAGCCTCCCCAGCTGATATTCATCTTCACATCCGGGCTATGGGCCACAAAGGATGAGTTCTGAACCTTAATATTGTGAGTCCCGTCCAGCTCCAGGACTTTCATATCCCCGGGAAGGGTGGTAGACAAATAGACCTCTCCCCCCTGAGAGCCGGCGGTATAGTGGTTCATAAAAAGCCCCTCCCCCGCCAGTTTCCGGGACAATCCTTTAAGGATGTTTTTAGCCCCGCTTTCATTTTTGTTGATACTCGTCTCAATATGCATATCACCGGACATGGCGATCATGGATCCCCCCTCCGCCGTAAAGCTCTGTCCTGCTTCCAGGATAACTTTGGCAGCCGAATTGGAGGGTGCTTTTAGAATTTCTACATTCATATTTATTTCCTTATACTACCAAGGCTGGTTTACAGCCTTCGTGGATTCCTTACTCAAGGCCGAAGGGCCTTCCTCAAGGCCTAAGGGCCCCGGTGGTTTTATTGCTCAAGGCCGACGGGCCTCGGTAAAGGCCTAAGGGCCTAAGGGGGTCAACGGAACTTCGGATTCAGCCAGGAGGCCAGGCCTTTGATGCTTCTGGTCTGGATATAGACAGTCCCTTCCCCGAGAACCTTGGTGACAAAGCCTTCTCCACCCAGAAAACTGGATATAAGATCTCCCGCCAGAGCCACCTTGAGGTTGAGTGAGGGATCATAGGCGACCAGATGACCGTCATCCACCTTCAGCTCTCCCTCCACCTTACGTTCCAGAATACCGCCATAAGCACCAAACCAGAGACGCCCCTCACCCGATGCCTTGAGTTTGACCAGTCCCTCTCCTGAGAACCAGGATACGAATCCTGCCCAGACAGCCTTGAATTTCACATCTCCCGCAGAAGCCAGCCAGGCTCCTCTTTGCAGGCAGATTTCATGTCCACCCGTCAATTTCAATTCCAGGATTTCTCCGGGAACATCCTGTGAGATGGTGACCCGCATAGGGGTACTGCCGCCGTTTGAGAATTCATTAACAAAAAAAGATTCTCCCCCGAACCATTTCTTCATAAGCCCCGGGAAAAATCCGCCATTACTCCGTGCCTTCATATCCAGTTCTGCCGACATGGACTGCATGGCACCGCTCTCCGCAGTAACCGACTCACCTGGTTCCAGATCTATATGGACATGGCTGAAGGATGGATTACCTTCTATGACTGCTTTCATAAGCTGTCTCCTTTATAAAATTTCTATTCTAACAATATAAGATATCATATTTGAAATTTCCTGTTCATTGATAAAAACTGAACCTGTCAAATTTTCATTATTATTATTTTATTCTCTCCACTTATAGGTATAATAGTGAACAAAGGCGGGGTACTATGAGAAAAAACAGGATGAATGAGACAAAATGGAATTAATATTAGGCCTATTGGCAATCGCTGTATTTATCTCCCCCCTGGCCGGGGTTATTATATTGAGACAGCGCGTCAAAAGATTGGATGAATCCAATGCTGATCTGAACTTCCGGGTCAGTGAACTGGAATCCAGGATGGGGAAAACGGAATCTGCCCCGAGTTCCTCCCCCATGGACGAGTTTCCCCCGACGGTGAGTCAGATATTGGAAAATGATCCGATTCCTGAGCCTGTTATCACCCCTCTGCCAATCTCGCCTTCTGTCGAAATCAGGAAAGAGACAGGCATCAAAGCTGTCCGTCCATTTCGCTCAGATTTCTGGCAGCGAATGGAGCGTCAGTTCCTGGAAAACTGGACCGGCATTCTGGGTTCGGTGATCATGGTTCTGGGTGCAGGTTTCCTGAGCATCTATGCCGCCTTGAAATTCAATGAATTTATCCGGTTTCTCCTGCTCCTTCTTTTGTCCGCCCTTCCCGGGGGAGTCTTCTTCCTCTTAAAAGACAGGGAAAAATGGGAGCGCCAGGCTCTGTGGATGAGGAGCATCAGCGGTGCTATTTTCCTTTTTGCCTGTCTGGGATCAGCGGGAATCCCGGGACTTCAATGGGTGCATAATCCCATACAATCCATGGGACTCCTCGCCCTGGGAATCGGGGTCAACCTCGGACTGTCCTCCCTGGGGAAGAAACAGGAATTTGCCTCCTTTCACAGCCTTTTGAGCCTTTTGGCCCTGTCTGTTATGACTCCCGGTTTTCCCTCTCTGGTGATGGCCGTTGTGATTACCCTGTATGCCCTGATTCACTGCTATAAACACCGCTGGGACATCCATCTTCTCCTCGTCCTGACAGGCTTTTTTATCTATCATCTCTTTTGGATGCACAGCCTGTCGGATGTTCAGTTTGATGCCCTACGACTTCAGGGGGCAGCCGCCCTCATCCTGATATTCCTGGTGTCCACCTTTGTGCATTACAGGAAAAGTTATGCCGCTGTCCATTTCCAGCTCCGTCCTTTTCTGACCCACCTCTTAAACTGGCTTTATTTTTCGGTGGGCATGTACCTCTATGTGGGAGGCAGACCGGAAAGGAGTCTGGCCATCTTTGCCGGAAGCCTGCTGGCTTTTGTCCTCTCTCACAGAGCGGGAAAGAAGATGATTCCCTGGCTCCGGACCACCAGTGTTGTCATGGGGCAGACCCTGCTCTGTGCCACCCTGATCAGTTTGAAAGGCTGGGATGTCTCCTCGGTGATGATAGGAGGATTCATCTACATCGAGGTTCTCCTTTTTCTCCATATTATGGTCCGTCAGAAACGTTACGGATTGTACCGTTTTGCCGTCAATCTCTATGGGGTTGCCACACTGGGCCTTCTGACTCTCTGCATCATGGATGAGAGCCTGAACAGCCAGATCTATGCTTCGGTCATCATGATTCTGGGTCTACTACATCACCACATCCTCTTTCATTCAAAAGATTCCCGTTTTCTGCAGAATGATTTTCCTTTTCCAATGGAGAAAGAATTTTCAATATCCGGATTCCTGAGCGGTATCAGCGGCAGTGCAGCCCTGCTTCTTATTCTCAATCTGAATCTGGGAGACGTGATTCCCTACCCGATCGCTATCGCCTTATCTGTCTTTATTCTGTTTGCCTACCATCAATCTCCTTCCAGGGGATTGAGAGCCGGTCTGCTGGTTTTCCTTACAACCATCAGCCTCATCTGCTGGACGACTCTGCTCTCAGAGGATCTCTCTGTGAGAGAGCAATTCTTAAATGCTCTGGTCCTGGGTATAGCATCGGGAATGACATTGTTCTGGAAATCCGCTGTTCACAGGCTGATCATTGCTTCCGGACTGATCATGAGCAGCGTCACCCTGATCATACTCTCCTACCTGATATTGGAACCAGTCTCTCCTGCTCTGCCGGGGCTTTTCTGGCTGCTCACGGTGGTTCTCATCATGGAAATCCCCAGACTGCCCGAAAGATTCAAGACCATGTCCGTTCTCTTCCTGACAGTCACTATATTCAGACATTTTATGGTTCATATAGATATGACCCAGACCCTGGGCTTTATAGAACTGCGCTATGTCATGGACCTGGCCCTGCTCATGACTCTGTTTATCTGGCGGCGTCATCCCTCTTCGGTGAAGAGCTCCCGGTTCTCGGCGGTTCTGAATTATTCCATGGACGCCGGAGTTCTGCTGGCAGCTGTACTGATCTTCCTGGAGATTCCCTTTCAATGGATACCCCTGACTCTGAGTCTGGTCAGCCTTTCCATACTGGTGTACCGCAGATTCTCTCAGAAATCTCCCCGGATGCTGCTGTATGGACTGGTGTATTACGGATCGGGTCTGATTGTGCTTTCAATCGATCTTCTATTTCTACAGTATAAAATAGAATCTCCAGTCCCCGGAGTCCTGGCATTAGTGACTCTATTAGCGGGTCTGATTCTCTTCTTCTGGAAGGAAGATTTTACTTCACTGTCTGAATCGGGAGCAAAAGAAAGGGCCATCAAACTGGCACAGGGTCTGGAAAGACATAAAAACGCCCTCCTCCTCTACTCTCTGGCACTGGTGGCGGCCCTGTTCCTGTATAAAAACTTTGACTCCCGGTACCTCACTCTCCTGTGGGCACTGGAGTGCTTCCTGATCTTTTCGGCCAGCCTCTTTCTGGGTGAATCCCATTTCAGGGTCCTCTCTCAGGGGGGACTCTTCCTCTGTGTTGTCCGTCTGATCTTTATTGATCTCTCAGAAAATACTCCCCTGATGAAGGGATTTGTCTTTCTGATTGTAGGACTGCTGATGCTGGGCACAAACAGCCTGTACAACAGGTATAAAGGACGGTTTTCAACTAAGGAGTGAATCAATAATTTTGATTAATCCCGGTTTCTCATTGAATCAACAGAACCTTTTCTCCCGTATGTTCTATAATATAGGGGATGAAAAGCTTGGGAATACCTGTAAAAAAATCAGATCATAAATTCACCTACGGAGAATACCGCCTCTGGCCGGAAGATGAACGTTGGGAATTGATTGAGGGGACCGCTTACAATATGAGCCCCGCTCCTTCCAGGCGGCACCAGAAGATACTAGTGCTCCTATTGAATAAAATGAGCAAAATCCTCGAGGATTCTCACTGTGAGGTTTATCCCGCTCCCTTCGATGTCTTTTTCCCCGATTCTGACTCAATAGACCACAAGGAGATCAACAGTGTTGAGACGGTTGTCCAGCCTGATCTGTCTGTGATATGCGACCCGGAAAAGCTCATTGACAAAGGCTGTTATGGACCTCCTGACCTGATTATAGAGATCCTGTCTCCCTCCACCGCTAAAAAAGATCTGAATGAGAAATTCAGATTATATGAATCCCGGGGTGTAAAGGAATACTGGGTTGTTGATCCAGGAAACCGTTATATCCGAGAGTTCAGACTACAGGAAAGAAGAGTCTATGATTTCGGTGTCATTTTAGAAGAAAAAGGCGTGATTCAATCCGAAGTTTTCTCTGATTTCCAAGTGACCTGGGAAGAACTGTTCGGCTGATGATGCTGGGTACAAACAGCCTGTACAACAGGTATAAAGGACGTTTTAAGTCTGAGAAATAACAGTAATCGGATGGATATTATATCACCGTATCATGTGACCTTTTTTTTTATCACTCCTTTTATCAGGAGCCACAATATAAAAACCACTTCTGCAGTTGTTTCTACCAGGGAAAGGGGCAAGTCAGCAATTGCAATGAGAGAGGGAAAGAAGAAATAGAAAAAGAAATCGATCAGGTAGCAGACACAGGCACAGATGAGTAATATCCCAATGATTCTGGGTATAAAACCGGATTTGAAAATGAGAAGGCCAAGGGGAAGTAGCCAGAGACCCCAGAAAA
>NZ_JAQIBL010000041.1 GCF_027859075.1 Oceanispirochaeta sp.
AAAACTTTCTGTCTTTCCGAATCCAGGGCAATGGATTCATCATTGATAAAATGAATCCTGCTGTTATTTTCCACATAGGAGTAGATGACAGCCGGAGCCAGATCTGCTGCCGAGAGATCTTCCGAGGTGAGGATGGCTGTTTCCGTCACAGCCTTCAGACTGACAGGAAAATCCATATCGTCCGCCTTACCCACTGTAGACACAATAATGTCTTTGTATCCGGGAGAATCCAGGATTTCCCGGCTGGTACTGATAGTATTGGCAAGCAAAGCGATTCCCGATGATGCCGCCCCGATCCCCAGGGCCACGGCGACGATAAGGAGACCCGATTCGAGAAAACGGCCCAGAAACCGCCGTTGAATGATTTTAACCGGTTCTTTAAGCACGGAGATCCTCCCGTTTGAATGAAGCATTCCCTGAAAGATCCTCCTGGAGAACTCCATCCTGCAGGTTGATCACTCTACCGGCTCTTTTTCCCTGATCGGGGTTATGGGTCACCATGACTACGGTGACTCCCCTTTTATTAAATCCTTCCAATATCTGCATGATCTCCTCTCCCTTATCGCTGGGCAGGTTTCCCGTCGGCTCATCCGCCAGGATCAGGTCAGGGTCATTGGAGAGAGACCGGGCAATGGCCACTCTCTGCTGCTCCCCTCCGCTCAGCATGGTGGGGAGGTGATGCATCCGGTGATCCATTCCGACTTCGGTCAGCAGTTCCACCGCCCGGTTTCTCCGCGTCTGCCAGAGGACCCCGGCATAGCTCATGGGGAGCATCACATTTTCAAGGGCGCTGAGCTCGGGAAAGAGGTTGAAACTCTGGAAGATGAAACCGAAATGCTGGTTTCTGATGCGGGCCTGCTCCTTATCGGGGAGAGAGGAAATATCATAATCCTCCAGAAAATACTGGCCCGAGGAAATGCTGTCGAGGATGCCCAGGATGTGCATGAGAGTGGACTTCCCGGAACCGGAAGGTCCCATGATGGCGATGTATTCACCTCGTTCTATTGTGAGAGAAACATCTTTCAAGGCGCTGACCTTGGTGTCTCCCAGGTCGTAGATTTTATTGATATTTGTCATTTTGATCATATTTTTGTCTCCTCTGATATTCAGTTCTAAGGGTCCAACGCGGTTACAATCCGCTACCGGGAGTGCGCGCACTCCCGGTATTTTATCCCGTAAGGCCTAAGGGCCTTGGTGTTTTAATCTATTAAGGCCGAAGGGTCTATTAAGGCCGAAGGGTGAGTTTGATTTCATCCTGATCGATATAGTTCTGATAACTGCCGGTAATGACCTCGTCCCCCGCACTCAGCCCCTGCAGTATTTCTACATCTGTTCCCTGAATCTCTCCCAGAGTGACTTTTGTTTTAACGGCTTTATTTCCCTGGATCAGGTAGACGTATTTCTGATTTCCCGTGGTCAGCCAGGAGCCCCGGGGCAGAAGCAGCACATCCTCCTGAACTTCCAACGTGATGGAGGCAACCGCAGAGGCACCGGGGGTGAGAGTCAATTCCGTTTCCGGCTTGGCCCGGACAGAGATCATCGCCGACAGGCCATCCGTATCCATGGTGGCAATTTTCCCAATCTTGATGATGCTGGCATTCATGGTATTTGTGCCCACCGTGACCGTCATCAGTCCTCCCGGTTCAAGGAGTCCCGCATATTGTTCATACACATCAAAATCGATGAAAACATCCGAACGGTCGGCAACGATAAACAGAGAGTCTGACTGTTTAACAAGGCTGCTCCGGATGGACAGGGTCTCATTGAGACTCAGAACTTCCCCTGAGATGGGTCTCTTGATTCTGGTTTCTTCTATATCTTCCAATACCGTGGCCAGCTCTACTTTCAGCTGATTGATCACAGCCTGCTGCTTACGTTTGTCAATCTTCCCGGAGCTGAGGGCTTCATCCAGATCTGCCTGACTGTCTTCTCTCTGATCCTGCAGATCACTCAGAACATCCTGGGCATCCTCATAGTCGCTCTGGCGGGAACTTTTAAGGAC
>NZ_JAQIBL010000042.1 GCF_027859075.1 Oceanispirochaeta sp.
TGTTAAGATTTATTTGTAGCTTGTATTACAACGCACCTACTACAATTAAAATAATAAGATATTAGGAGAGTAAATGGAAACCACCATATTAAATAGAAAAGAAGCAATGCTGACAGCCAATGCCATTCGTTCAGACATACTCGCCATGCTGCCCCCCGGAAAGGTGGGACATCTGGGAGGAAGCAGTTCAATTGCGGACATCATGTCCTGCTTGTACTTTCATCATATGAATATCAATCCAAAAAATATGAAAGACCCTGACAGAGACAGGATTTTACTCAGCAAAGGCCATTCCGTTCTGGCCCAGTATGCAGCCCTGACCGAGTTAGGAGTTATTGATAGAAATGAACTCAAAACATTAAAAACCTACGGCAGTGTTCTTCAGGGACACCCTGATATGGAAAGAACGCCCGGAATAGAAGCTGTAACCGGATCTTTGGGACAGGGATTGTCTGTTGGACTGGGACTGGCCCTCGGACTGAAACTTGAAAAATCAAAAGGCCGGGTTTATGTCATATGCGGAGACGGGGAATTATCAGAAGGTCAGGTATGGGAAGCAGCCATGGCCGGGTCGGTATTTAAGGCAGATAATTTGACTGCCATTATCGATTTAAATGGAATACAGGCAACTGGTACAACAGAAGAAACTTTCCCGATACCCAATATTGCAGAAAAATGGGAAGCTTTTGGATGGAATGTTATTCAGCTGGACGGACATGATGTTGTAGCTATTCATAAGGCTCTGGAAGAGGCTCGTAATTTTAAGGGAAAACCGTCTGTCCTGGTAGCGCGTACCATAAAAGGGAAAGGCTTTTCTTTCGCCGAAAACAAAGCCGCTTTTCACAATGGAAGTTTGACAGATGAGCAGTACAAAATAGCCCTGGAAGATCTAGAGAAAATTAAAAACGAGGTTGAGAAATCATGATAACAGCAAGCCTTAGAAAAAGTTATGGAGAAGCCCTGGTTCAGATAGGCCGGGAAAATAAAGATATTGTCGTGCTGGAAGCCGACCTGGGTAAGTCCACCATGAGTTGCTTCTTTGAGGACCAGTTTCCTGACAGGTATTTTCAAATGGGGATTGCTGAACAGAATATGGCATCCACATCGGCGGGATTAGCCCTTGCAGGTAAAATCCCTTTTTATAGTACATTTGCCGTCTTCGCAACAGGACGTGCCTATGATCAGATTCGGAGTTCAATTGCCATACCCGACTTGAATGTAAACATTTGCGGTTCAAGTGCAGGCCTTTCAGATTTCGGCGATGGAAAGACTCATCAGTCCATTGATGATATTGCCCTCATGAGAGTATTACCAAATATGACTGTCCTTTCTCCTGTGGATGCAGAAGAGACAAAAAAGATGGTAAAAGCCATGGCTGAATCAGAGGGACCCGCCTATATCAGGATAAATCGAAGTGATCTTCCTGTCCTGACTGCAGATGATGATAAACCCTATCAAATAGGTCAGATGACGAGCGTCAAAAAAGGTGATGATATCACTGTTTTTGCAAGCGGCATCATGGTTCATCAGTCACTGAAAGCAGCAGAGATGCTGGAAAAAGAAGGGATTTCAGTCGAAGTCGTCAACGTAAGCTGTATAAAACCTCTGGATAAAGATGCTGTTAAACAGTTTTCCGCCGGTAGGAAAGGGATTGTGACAGCGGAAGAGCATTCTATTATTGGTGGAATGGGAAGTGCCATCACCGAGGCGATGAGTGAAAATCCTCTGCCATTGGTACAAATTGGAGTACAGGATAAGTACGGTACTTCGGCCTCATGCTATGAAGATCTACTCAAGGCCTATGGGCTCACAGAAGACGATATTGTTACAGCTGTTAAAAGACTGATTAAAAAATAAGGAGCTCAATATGAAAATAGGATTTATTGGACTGGGAATTATGGGAAAACCCATGGCCCTCAACCTTAAGAAGGCAGTATATGATCTTCTGGTTTTTGATATTGTTAAATCTTCTGTAAAGGTTCTGACCGATGCCGGTGCTGAAGCCGCCGACTCCATAAAGGAAGTGGCAGAAAAAGCAGATATCATCTTAACAATGCTGCCGAACTCTCCTCATGTGAAAACCGTCATTGCCGGTGAAAATGGGGTCCTGGAAGGTATTTCTTCCGGTAAAATTGTTATTGATATGAGTTCCATAGCCCCTGGTGTCAGCCAGGAAATGTCCAAACTTCTACAGGAAAAAGGTGTGGCATTCCTGGATGCCCCTGTCAGCGGCGGAGAACCAAAAGCGGTAGACGGAACTTTGGCCTTTATGGTCGGCGGCCCGGAAGAGACCTTCAAGAAAGTGGAAGAGATCCTGAACGTTATGGGTGGTTCTGTCACGTTGGTAGGCGATGTGGGGAGCGGAAATGTTACCAAGCTTGCCAATCAGATCATCGTGGCCCTGAATATTGCAGCCGTTTCGGAAGCCATGGTTTTGGCAACCAAAGCGGGAGTCGATCCTGAAGCCGTATTTAATGCCATTAAAGGCGGGCTCGCCGGTAGTACAGTCCTCAATGCAAAAATGCCCCTGATCCTGGAAGGAAATTTCAAACCAGGATTTCGTATTGAACTGCATATTAAAGATTTAATGAATGCCCTCGAGACGGCTCATGATGTCGGAGTCCCCATTCCCTTAACCAGTTCGGTTATGGAAATCATGCAGGCTCTGAAAGTCAAAGGTCACGAAAAAGACGATCATGGCGGCATTATTCAATTTTACGAAAGTATGGCTGATGTAAAAGTTCGAAGAAAATAAATTTTCCATACTGAACACTCTCATAATTTGATACAAAAGGAGCAAAAAAGAATGCCTGGAGAAGTTAAAAAGAGTCGGATCCAATGGGTAGAGGATCAATTAGTCCGCATAATCGGCGGAATCATTGGTCTTCTGCTGGCCTTAATGGTCATCATTGTATTCTCAAATGTAGTAGCCCGATACTTTCTCAATTCATCCCTGGCCTGGTCGGAAGAATTATCCCGTTTCATGCTCATCTGGCTGGCCTTCCTCGGGGCGGTTTTAGCCTATGTAAAGAATGAACACCTGGGTCTGGATATTCTCATCATAGTCCTCCCTTATAAAATTTCACGAATGCTTCTGGTCCTTTCCAACCTGCTTGTTATCGTGGGTATTGGTATCCTTCTTCACGGAGGTTGGACCATGACAGCCTTTACTTTCAACAGCGGCTGGACCTCACCGGCACTGGCCATTCCCTATGGAATTGTGTATTTCATTGTTCCTTTCAGTGGTGTGCTTCTATTGATGCAGGCTTTTCTGAAGCTGGGAGATAATATTTCAAATCTTAATAAAGCCCTGAAAGGAGATAAGTGATGCTGACAATTTTTCTGATTGCTCTGTTCGGTTTAATACTGCTCAGTGTTCCCATTGCTTTTTCACTGATTCTGACGGCCTCCATCCTCATGTTGTTTGCAGGGAATTTTTCACCGGCCCTGTTAGCACAAACCATTGTGCGGGGCATAGACAGCTTTCCTTTGATGGCCATACCATTTTTCCTCCTTGCCGGAGAAATAATGAATGTGGGAGGAATTTCAAAAAGAATTATAAAATTTGCCGGTGCCTTACTGGGTCATATCCGAGGAGGTCTCGGTTATGTGACGGTACTGGCCAGTATGCTTTTTGCCGGAGTTTCCGGTTCTGCCGTTGCAGATACATCTGCCATGGGTTCCCTCTTATACCCGGTCATGAAGAGCGAAGGCTATGATGAGGATAAGAGTGCGGCCCTTTTCAGTGCTGCCGGGACCATCGGCCCCATCATCCCCCCCAGTATTCCTATGATTATCTTTGGGGTCATTGCCAATGTTTCCATAGTCAAACTATTCCTGGGCGGTATCATTCCTGGTGTTCTCATAGGCGTTGGTCTGATGATCGGCTGGTTTGTACACAGCCGAAAAGCCGGATACAAAGCAGAAGGTAAATTCAATGCTATAAACGTACTGAAGGCCGGGTTTGAAGCATTTTGGGCCCTCTTGCTACCCCTGATCATCCTGGGAGGGATAATCTCCGGTATCTACACTCCCACGGAAGCAGCCGTCATAGCAGTTGTTTATGCTTTAGTTATCAGCCTGTTTGTCTACAGAGAACTGGATCTGAAAAAGATGCCTGGACTTCTGGTGAGCACAGCACGGATGACATCTGTTGTCATGATGGTCTGTGGAGCAGCCATGGCAGCGGCCTACCTCATCACAACAGCTCAGATTCCCCAGATGATGTCCAGGACTCTTCTCGGTCTTGCCGGGGAAAATCCCTACCTGCTTATGTTATTCATTAACATCCTGCTGTTGCTCGTTGGTTGTGTTATGGATCTGACTCCGGCTCTGCTGATTATGGGTCCCATGCTACTGCCGATAGCAATGAATTTTGGGCTTGATCCCGTTTACTTTGGCGTTGTTATGATTGTCAATCTTTGTATCGGCCTCATTACACCACCTGTCGGAAATATTCTCTATGTCGGATGCAGTATATCCAAACTCACGGTAGCCCAGATGAGCAAAGCCATAGTACCGAATATTGCCATAATGATCGCGACCCTCATCCTGATCACCTATGTACCGGGACTGGTAATGTTTATACCAAATCTGTTGAATTAGGGTTCTGGACAATTATCTTGTGTTTAACCGGTGATAATAATCTATTATCCGGTAAACAATAGCTTTCAGTATTGAGAGCAAAATATTTAAAGGAGAGTTTTTATGAAAAAAACTGCTATTCTGGTTTTGAGTATCTTTCTTCTTGTTTCTGTGCTTCCCGTTTTTGCCAAGGGGTCACAAGAAGCAGAAGCAACCGCAACCACCGCCGCTAAAGCCCCAGTTGTTCTGAAAATTTCTAACGGTGTAAATGAGAAGCATCCGAGCTATCTGGCCTCTGTAAAGTTCGGCGAGATCCTGAATGAGAAACTGCCTGGTCATTTTGAAGTTCAGGTTTATGCCAATGCCCAGCTGGGTGATGATGTGCGAGCCACCGAATCGACACAGATGGGAACCCTTGAAATGGTTTGTACATCCGCCTCACCTCTGGTAGGACTGGTCTCAGATTTCATGGTCCTGGATTTACCTTTTATATTCCCTAGTACAAAAGCAGCTGACGCCGTTCTGGACGGAACTGTTGGAAAAGCACTGGCTGCAAAACTGGAGCCTAAAGGTCTGAAACTTCTTGCTTATTATGAAAATGGATTCAGACAGCTTACTAACAGTGCAAGAGAAGTAAGAACTCCGGCAGATCTGAAAGGCCTGAAGATCAGAACGATGGAAAACCCCATCCACCTGGCCGCATGGAAGGCTCTTGGTGCCAATCCTACTCCTATGCCCTTTAGTGAAGTGTTTACAGCCATGCAGCAGAAAACTATTGATGGTCAGGAAAACCCAATCCCTACAATTTATCTTCAGAAATTTTATGAAGTACAGGATTTTACCACTCTGACAGGTCATGTTTATGGTCCTCACATCATGCTTATGAACTTGAAGCTGTTCCAATCTTTTACAGCTGAAGAACAGAAAGTTATCATGGAAGCAGCTCAGGAATCAGCACTGTATCAGAGAAAAATAAACAGACAGATGGATAAAGATTATGTTACAGAACTGAGAAAAGAAGGTATGACAGTCACTGAATTAACCCCTGCCGAACAGAAGGCTTTTCAGGATGCAGTACAGCCTGTTTACACACAGTTTGAAGACAAAATTGGAAAAGATCTGATTCAGCAGGTTAAAGACATTACGTCAAAAGTTAAATAAACTATTTTATTACCCGGGATTTTCCCGGGTATTTTTTACAGGAGTTGCCTTATGAAACTGATGAACAAAACAGCCTTGATAACCGGTGGAGCCCAGGGTATAGGACTCTCAATCGCCGAGACATTCTGCAGAGAGGGAGCCGTTGTTTATATTGGTGATATGAATGAAGAACAGGGAATGAAAACTGCCGGAGAACTCACAGCACAGGGATATAAGGTTCACTTTCTTCTACTGAATGTCAGCGATGAGGCCAGCTGGAAAAATGGGATAGCAAGAATTCAGAAGGAATCAGGAGGCCTTGATATTCTGGTCAATAATGCCGGAATCAATATACGAAAGAATATTGAAGAAATGAGCGCGGAAGAACTTGATAAGATGTACAGCGTTAATATCAAAGGTCCTTTCCTGGGAACAAAATACGTCATACCTCTTTTCAAAGCAGGCAATGGAGGAAGTATCATCAATATGTCTTCTGTCTGCGGTCTGATTGGGCATAAATTTACTCCCGAAGCATATACAACAACCAAAGGGGCAGTCACCCTGCTGACAAAGTCCGTTGCCTCCCGTTATGGGCAGTTCAACATACGCTGTAATTCTATTCATCCCAGTACTGCAGATACACCTCTGGTCCAGGAAATGCTTAAAGATCCGGAGCGCAAAAAAGAACGTCTGGGAGAAGTACCTCTGGGAAGAATGGCAGGACTCAATGATATAGCAGAAGCGGCGTTATACCTTGCTTCAGACGAAGCCGGGTTCATCAATGGTATTGCCCTTCCTGTCGACGGCGGTGTGACTGCCTGCTGACGAATACTATACACTTTACTTTTTTTTCTTTAATATTCTTCTGGATAAGCAAATATCCTGTCGCAGGAGTACACAATTGAATCAGGGGTCTTTAAAAATTATCAATACAGATAAAATTCATACTCAAATTTATGAACAGCTCAGAAAGCTCCTTCTGGAAGGACATTGGAAAGCTGGTGAGAAAATTCCATCAGAAAATGAATTGTGCCGTTTGATGGGTGTCAGCCGGATATCTGTGCGGACAGCCATAAAATCCCTGATCGCCCAGGGATTCCTTGTTTCCCGGCAGGGAGAAGGAACCTTTGTTGTTGATGTTTCAATAGACTTGAATATGAATGTCCTTATTCCTATTATCGGTCTTGATGATAAAAATATCCTTGAGGTATTAGAATATAGAAAGATCATTGAAGTGGGTATAATTCCTTTATTTTTTAAGAACCTAAGCGATGCCGGCATACAAGCCTTGAGGGAGAATGTAGAAGAGCTGGAAAGTACTCCCGAAAATGAAATTAAAAGAGTAACCCAGCTTGATCTTGGTTTTCATCGCCTCATATGTCAGATATCAGGAAATTCACTCATTATAAAGGTCAGTCAAATACTGAATGAGTTATTCAGAAAATCTATGGAAGAAGCCGTCATCAATCTCGGAAACCTGACAGGCAGAAAATATCATCGAAGGATATTTGAGGCCATCCTTTCCGGAAATCAGGAAAAAACAAAAGAAATACTCTTGGAGCATATCCAGGAAACACAGGACAGTATTGAACATCTCCACATTAAGGACCTCGAATAGAACTGAATCCATACATTAGAATGAATGAAGGCGTCATTATTCTATTAAGCATCCCCTGAAAGTGCTATAGAATTTCTTTTGGATTCCGCATAGTAAAGACATTTTTTATCTCATTCATATAACCTCACTTTATTAAAAATCGGTCTCAACTACTACTCCAGGAAATCAAGACAGAATCAGACTCCATTTGAAGGAGCTACCTGAATATTTTTTTGA
>NZ_JAQIBL010000043.1 GCF_027859075.1 Oceanispirochaeta sp.
GTTTCATACGGGAATGTTAAGGATATTTACCGGAATGACGAAGGTATTACCTTCCAGGCCGATGGATTAAAAATGTTTGTTCTTGTTGAACCGCCCACCTATTCCAACAAGCATATTGAACCCTGTTACAGAGAAGATGCTCATAAAATCCCCTATCGTTTTAAAGAAGTTGATCTCCATATAACAAAACGTCAGGTAAAAATTATGGTAGGAAAAGAGCCCATTGAAACCTACACAGCCTTCACTATTATGAATGAAACCGGTGAAAATCAGTCCTTTATCGTTCATAAGGCTGATGGAATTCTTGAGTCTCTGACAAATTATTTCGAACAAGTCCTCTGGAAGACAGTCAATATTGGACACATTGATGCCAAAAAGGCAGCCAATATGATCGGGACCGTTTTGCCCAGCATTCTCAATCCATTCGGTTAAAAAAAAAGACCGGAATATTTCGGTCTTTTTTTTATCTTGTAGCCGGGAATTAGAAACATCGGCAATCCTAGAGAACTGATATTTTCCAAATCTAGAAATTAAACATGCTCCCTGCGCCGCCTTTGTCACCCAGGCTCATCATTTTAACGGTCTGCTGAAGCTCTTGAATCTTTTGCTGCTGCTTTTCGATAATTTCCATGAGCTGATCCAGATCATAGCCCTCTGGAAGAGAACTCCGGCCTTCATTATTTTTAATTTGTCTATATAGTTCAAAATCATTTTCATTTTCTATCTGAGTTAACTCAAAAGAATCTCTGTATTCAGAGTAATCCAGAGGAAGTTCTGGAAAGTTTCGTGACTGAGCAATTTTTTGACCTATTCGGAAGATCTGTTGAGCCGTAAGAGTGTCCTGGAATTCCAGGATGAAGGGATGTCTGTTATGGAGTGAATCATTGATATTTTTGTCATAAAGTATGGCTCCCAGGCATTCAAGATCAATAAGGAGGTCTTTTTTTACGAGTCCTGAAAGATTAACGGCCATCTGGAAATCATCTTCTTCCTCCATCATATTAAGAATAACCTTAGGTTGAAGAACTTCCAGATACGCCAGGGCTTTGTCCTTTGTCTCAGGTTCTTCCAGGCCAATTTCATGCAAAAGGTGGGCCAGGGTCAGATTTGTTCCCGGAAGCATGCGTTTTATGTTTTTCTTGAGGTAGGCTTCCATATTTTTATTTGAAGCGAAGGCCTTCTGTAGAAATCTGATAGTCAGGTTCTTAAGGAAGGTGTAGGAGTTCATGATGGAACCAGCCTGGGGAGTTGTAATGATGAGACCAGAATTAGAGACCAGGAAGAAGTCTATGGTATTAAAGCTGCTGCCTGCACCCAGGTCAATGATGATATAGTCTGCATCAAGGTCCTGAATTTCAAAGAGTATTTCTTTTTTCTGCTTTTCATTAATATCTGCCATTCCAAATGAGAGGGTATCACCCGGGATGAACTGCAGATTCTTAAAGGGAGTATCCATAATCAGGGATTTGAAGCTTCTGTCCTTATCCTGAAGGTATGATGCAATTCCTGGATTTGTATTTTTCATTCCCAGGACAGTATGAAGGTTTGCACCTCCCAGATCCAGATCAATCAGGATGGTTCTCTTGTCCGATATTGCCAGTGATAATGCAATATTAACGGACATTACAGATTTTCCAACCCCGCCTTTTCCTCCGGCAATTGGAATAATTTTTTTATCCAGGCTTTCATTCAGAACCAATAGGGACTCCTTTTTTATCAGGACATCAGTCTATTATACTCTCGGGAGAAAGTCAAAAACAGGGACTATCAAAAAAAGCAATAAAAATCACAGATTCCTTTCATGAAGTTGAGTATAATAAGGTAATACCACCTTGAAACTCGCCGATACTATGAAAATGAGGAACTTGATAGAATGAGTGATGTCAATACTGACAGGAAACAGTCGACTAAGAACAATGATGAGCTTCGACAGGATATCGAGCGGTTTTACCTTCCCCGTCATCTGGTTGATGCCATCACCGAAATTGGCGCCATACCCAACGATTCTGAAGAAGACATGGTCGGGATTGGATTTCTGGATATTGCCGACTATACATTTTTATCAAAATTTTTGAGTCCCAATGAAAACCAGACGGTTCTTAACGGGCTGTATTCAGCATTTAACTGGGTCCTGAATAAACATGGAGGCTACCTGAACAAACTGGAGGGAGACAGCCTTATGTTTCAGTACGGGGGACCTCTCGATCCTAATGTCAAGGGCTTGTCAGAGGATGAATCTGAATACTTTATCGCCCGGGAGCTTTTTTATACCTGCATTGAGCTCCAGAGAGTGTGCATCCTATTTAATCAGGCCAATGATAAATTTCTATATTCAGAGAAAGAGAGCCAAACCAAAGAAGAAATACTCAAAGCATTTGATATTATCAGAGGTCTGCGGAATAATGAATTTTTATCACCCTCCATCAATGCCTTATTTCAAATTCGTATCAGAATCGGCGCCTCCATCGGAAAGGTTATGATCGGGAATTTTGGTCCGGAAGGTTCCAAGCATTGGGATGTCATCGGCATGCCCGTTATCAATGCCAAAAGAATGGAATCAACCGCTCCCATCGGGGGAGTGAGGATTTCAGAAGAGTATTACAGGCAGTTGAACAAGCAGGGTATTGTCGATTCTTATTATAGAAGATTTATCCGTGAGGCTTCAGCACTATTCAGTGATTATAGAAGCATTAAAAAGGATGAGCTCTTCCGTTTCAATACGGTGTATATCAAGGAAAAGAAAAACGCCGGGTACAATACATACAGCGTTCAGGTTGAACCAAACCTTCCCGAAGAGATTGTCAAGCAGGTAAAGCTGTTGCTGCAAAAAGAGGAACCCGGTGCACAGAGAATCATCGATTTCATGAAGTATTACCGGGGAAATCAGTATGTAATTCATAAACTGGAAGAACTTTTTGATAATTATAAAATACTACTCCGCAAGGATTCACTTTATAAAATCCTTCTCCCCGGACGATACAAGGCTTTGCTGGAATCCTACAATGGGAATGAGGCTGAGACGGCCAAAGAAATTGACAGTAAATACAATTTGAAAGCTTTGATGGATATCCTGGGGGATATTCAGGATGCAGTGAAGCATCCGGGCAATCCCGGGGAGAAACAGAATCCAGATTTCTTTAATTATGATTCTCATATCAATGTCGAGGAACAGGTTCTGACCGCCAGATATGATTCCTTAAAGGATTCTATTGCTCATACCAGCTATTTTTACAATCTGGTATTCCCTCTCTTCTTTGCCCATATAAAAACCAGTCTTCTTGAATATCAGAACAGGCTTGAGGAACTGGAGGAATTGTGAAAAAAGTATTAGCCCTTTTTCTCTTATTATTCTGTATTCATAGCCTCTTTGCGGTGGAATTGGTTTTGATCAATAAGACAGATACACCCCTGTTTGAGGTCTATGCTATTCCATCTGATACAGAGAATTGGGGCTATGATAAACTGCCCTATGATGTCATAATCCCGGGTGATCATGCGGTCCTCGAATTGGAACTGGATGAGAGTAAACCTGTTAATTTCCGTTTTATTGATGAAGATGGTGATTTGTACCTGAAATATAATGTAGACATCAGTGAGAGAAGGAAAATCCTGATTTCCCCGGAAGATCATCAGCTGCTGTCGGGTGATGGTCTTATCCGTTTCACACTGGTGAATAAAACCGGTTCAGTCATTCGGGCTCTGTATATTACTCCCGAGACTGAGGTAGACTGGGGTGATAACATGCTGAATGAGTTTATGCTTGAATCCAGTGAAATGATTCTTGAACTTCAGACTTCAGGACGCAGCTCCTTCTACGATATTCGGATGGAACTTGCCGGTGAATCCTTCGTTCAGAAACGGGTATTTATATCCGACAGAGCCCGAGTACTTCTCACTCTCCACTAAGAGAATCCGGGCCTGATAAGAATCAGGAGGGACGGAGATTTTTTGAGAAATTCCTTTTTACCTGTCAATCAGGATGATATGGCCCAACGAGGCTGGGATGTATGTGATTTTGTGCTGATCTCGGGTGATGCATATGTTGATCATCCCTCTTTTGCCGCAGCAATTATTTCAAGAACTCTTGAATCCGCTGGATACCGAGTCGGAATCCTGGCCCAGCCTGACTGGCAGAATCCAGAAGCCTTTCGACTTTTGGGGAAGCCTGGTCTGGCTTTTCTTGTTTCCCCGGGTAATATCGATTCAATGGTCAGCCGATATACTGTAAACCGTAAAATTCGGCATCAGGATGCTTATACTCCGGGAGGAGAAGGCGGTTTGCGTCCCGACAGGGCCGCTATCGTGTATAGTTCCATGGCACGGCAAGCCTATAAAGGTGTTCCTGTTATCCTGGGCGGTCTGGAAGCCTCTCTTCGCCGTTTATCCCATTATGACTACTGGAGTGATAAGGTCCGGCGATCTGTTCTGCTGGATTCAAAGGCAGATCTTTTAATGTACGGCATGGGAGAAAAAACCATGGTCATTCTAGCTGATCTCCTGAAAGAAGGACGCCCCATCAGGGATATACGGGATGTCCGTGGTACCCTTTATGCCGTTAATTCCCCGGATGATCTTCCCCCTGAAGTGATTGTTCTTCCCTCCTTTGAAGATATTTCCACAGATAAAAAGCTCTATGCCGATAGTTTTCTCACTCAATATAGAAACACAGATCCCCTGTTGTCCAAAACTCTGGCGGAACCTTGCGGAACGCGCTTTGTGCTGCAGAATCCTCCCGCTTTTCCCTTAACCCGGGAAGAGATGGACCAGGCCTATCGCTTACCCTATACCCGCAAATCTCATCCCGATTATGATGCCGCCGGTGGGGTTCCGGCTCTCAAGGAAGTAGAATTTTCTCTTGTTCACAACAGGGGTTGCTATGGGGGCTGTCATTTTTGTGCTCTTACTTTTCATCAGGGAAGGATCATCTCTTCCCGGAGCCATGAATCTGTCATTCAGGAGGCTCGGAAACTCATTGATGATCCAGAGTTCAAGGGATACATCCATGATGTGGGAGGGCCTACTGCCAATTTCAGGAAACCCGCCTGTGCCGGACAGGCTCTACATGGAGCTTGCCGGGACAAGCAGTGCCTGACTCCCGAACCCTGCAGGAATCTTGAAGTGGATCATAGCGATTATCTATCGCTCCTCGGGAAACTGCGTAAACTGAAGGGCGTCAAGAAGGTGTTTATCCGTTCGGGTATCCGTTTCGACTATTTGATGATGGACAAGGATGAAACATTTTTAAGGGAACTCTGCGAACATCATATCAGCGGTCAGTTGAAGGTTGCCCCTGAGCATATTTCAGAAAGAGTCCTACAGCTGATGAATAAGCAAAAACATCCCGTCTACAGAAAGTTTATGAAGCGATATGAGGAAATAAACAGGCAACTGAATAAAAAACAGTATCTGGTTCCCTATTTTATATCCTCCCACCCGGGGAGTACATTAAAAGATGGTGTAGCATTGGCAGAGTTCATGAAGGAAACCGGCTTTGTTCCCGATCAGGTTCAGGATTTTTACCCCACACCGGGAACCATGTCCACCTGTATGTATTATACGGGGATAAATCCACTCGCAGACGAAGCTGTTGAGGTTGTAAAAAAAGAGAGGGAAAAGCGTCTACAGAGAGCCCTCCTTCAATTCAATAAAGCAGAAAATTATACAATGGTCAGGGAGGCACTGCTTCTTGAACACCGGGCTGATCTGATCGGTTCCGGTGGTAAATGCCTGATCCCTTTCTATTCCGGTGCTTCTTCGTCTGGAAATCCAACTCCAGCGAAAAGACCTGTAAAATACAAAGAAAAGAAAAAGAAAAGATAAGGTTCATGAAAGGTTCATATTTCTTCCCTTTACCAAGGGACCTGTTCTTGTTAATTTATAGGCATAATGATTTGTTTCCCGTCATTGGGAATCGTCAAGGAGTTAGAATTGAGCGGTAGTAGAGGTTTTATCGGCGGTGTTATTGGATTTATTCTGGGATTAATGTCGGGACTTCCCTTTATGGGCATCATAGGGGCGGTCATTGGCAGTTCCATCGGCAGAAGTTTATCTTTTCAGTCCGGTTCCTCGAGGCAATATAATTTCTTTCAGGGACGTTCCGGTGGTATGGGTCAGCAGTCCTACTCTGGAGCCTTGAATTCGGGACAAGTTTTTTTCTCCTCTGTATTCTCTATGCTGGGGAAACTGTCTATAGCAGACGGGTCTATATCTGAGAGTGAAAAAAATACCATATCCAATTTTATGCGCACAGATCTGAGGCTCGACCCAGTCAGCCAGCAGTCGGCCATGGATATCTTTAACGCAGCCATCCGTTCAGGAAATAGTTTTGAATCCTATGCCCGTCAGTTCTACCAGAGTTTTGCCGGTAATGCCCAGTTCACAGAACTTGTTCTGGATATACTCCTTCGGGTGGCAGCATCTGATGGTAAAATTCACAGGGAAGAAGAGCGGTTGATCCAGGAGGCTGTAGGGATCTTCGGGTACAGCCAGACATCCTATGACCGGCTGAAAAGCAGGTATGGATTAGGCGGTTCCGGAGCTGCTGGTATGGGTGGAGCAAGTACCAGCAGTGCTTCTTATGGAATCCTGGGCTGTTCACCTTCTGACGAAGATGATGTTATCCGCAAAGCCTATAGAAAAAAGGTTTCCGAGTTTCATCCTGACAAAATTTCAGCCAAGGGTCTACCTGAGGAGTTCACGAAATTTGCCAATGAACGTTTTAATGAAATACAGCAGGCCTGGGACAGCATCCGCAAGGAAAGAAATCTTCGATGACAGGTCGAGTGAAATCTTTTTTCACTGAGATTCCATCCTATCTGAAAATCACCGCAGCCTGCCTGATCATGGCCTTGGGTATGAGTCTTTTTTTGATTCCTAACAAAATCGCGGCTGGTGGCCTTTCGGGTATCGGTATCGTATTGTTTCATCTATTTAATTTCCCCGTTGGTGTGTCCGTCCTTATTTTGAATATACCTCTATTCCTTTTATCCTGGAGATTGCTGGGCACTTCTTTTGGAGTGAAGACCCTCTTTGCCACAGTTGTATTTTCTGTTTTTGTGGATGTAACAGCTTTTTTAACTCCAATGACGGATGATCTGCTTCTTTCTGTTCTCTTTGGCGGAGCCCTTGTCGGATTGGGACTGGGCCTTATTTTCAGGGAAAACGCAACAACCGGTGGTACAGATCTGGCTGCGAAAATCATACATAGAATTGTTCCCTTTATCTCGATTGGACAGGTGCTCCTGATCATTGATGCCCTTGTTGTCGTATTGGCAGCCCTGGTATTCCGTCAGTATGATTTGGCTTTGTATGCCTCAGTCGCCATTTTTATTACGGCTCGGATTATTGATGTCGTTGTTATCGGCATCAACTACAGCAAGGCTGCTTATATTATATCTCTTCAGTCCGGCAGGATCAGCAGCCGCATTATGGATGAGTTGAGCCGTGGAGTGACTGAGCTAAAAGGACGGGGTATGTTCACCGGTATGGACAGGCCGGTTCTTTTGTGTGTTCTCAGAAGACGGGATGTTCCCCTAATGAAGAAAATTGTGCTGGAAGAAGACCCGGAAGCCTTTATCTTTATATCTGATGTGAGAGAAGTTCTGGGCGAAGGATTTAGTTTTGAGCAGAAAAGATAAGGTTTTTGAAGATAAAAATCCTGTTGTCCGTGCCTTTGAGTTCAATGAAAGTGTGGCCCATGTCTTTGATGATATGGCTCAAAGGAGCATACCCCACTACAAGGATGTTCAGTCCATGGTGGCCACCCTGGGACTAACCTTTTACCAGGACGGGACCCGAATCTATGATCTAGGCTGTTCCACCGGAACTACGATTGCTCTTCTGTTGAAGGGTTTAAAAGACCATGGTCTGAGTGATTACACTATAAAAGGAATCGATTCCTCGGCTCCTATGTGCAGGGAAGCAGAAGAAAAATTATCCACTCTGGACATTGAAAAGGGTCGTGTACTGATAGAAGAAGCAGATATCATGGAAGAACCCATTGAGAATGCCTCTGTCGTTATCATGAATTATACCCTTCAGTTTATCGATCCCTTTCAACGGGAAAGTCTGATCCGAAAAATATATACGGGTCTGAATCATAATGGGATACTTCTGGTGAGTGACAAAACTCTCCAGTCCCATACGGATTTGAGCCGGATTTTTGTGGATAATTACTACAATTTAAAACGTAAAAACGGATACAGCGAACTGGAAATATCCCGAAAAAGGGAAGCCCTGGAAAATGTTCTTATTCCCTATCCCATCAGGGAGGAGGAAAACTTGTTCAGAATCTGTGGTTTTGAAGCGGTCGATCTTTTTTACACATGGTATAATTTTTCCTCCTTTATCTGCCTGAAAAAAGGACAATGAATATGACGACTCTTTCCCTGGCAGCCTCCTATCTGTCGGATCGCTATTTTGATTCCTACCCGGGAGAAGTCAACACAGAAAGACTTGTCGTCCGGAGAAAGGAACAGTCGGAACTGCTGGAAAAGCCTTCGGCAAGAGTCTATCAGGACCCTTATGAAAAGATTCTGGAACGCAGTGGTGACTCAATGAGTTTTGATGGAGATACCGTCCGTTTCGGTCATGACGGTCTTTTGGATTCACAACAGCAGGATGCTCTATCAGCATCCCTGAAGTCATTGATCCCCTGGCGGAAGGGTCCTTTTCACTATTATGGCAGAGATATTGATTCCGAGTGGCAAAGCTATCTCAAATGGAATCGTGTGGCCTCCCGGCTGCCGGATCTGAAGAATAAAAAGATCTGTGATATCGGATGTAATAACGAGTATTATATGTACCGTATGCTGTCACAGGACCCCTGGTTTATCCTGGGGATCGACCCCATGGTCCGTTATTATTTTCATCATCAGTTGAACAGAAAATTTTACAGAGATTCCCGGATTAACTTTGATCTCCTTGGCGTGGATGACATGGATCTATTCCCCGGCTTTTACGATGTTGTCTTCTTTATGGGAATCATATATCACAGAAG
The DNA here is from genome assembly GCF_027859075.1 of Oceanispirochaeta sp. Lineage (NCBI taxonomy): Bacteria > Pseudomonadati > Spirochaetota > Spirochaetia > Spirochaetales > Spirochaetaceae > Oceanispirochaeta > Oceanispirochaeta sp. The sequence goes on from NZ_JAQIBL010000043.1 coordinate 8,999, forward strand.
AAATCCAGTGCAGACTCTGAATCTCATTAATGAGTCTATGAAATCCGGAGGAACCCTGATTCTTGAATCCAGTGGAATCCCCGGAAATGATCCCTACTGTCTTTTTCCAGACGGTCGTTATATGAAGGCGCCGGGATACTGGTTTCTCCCCACGGCGGCAGCTCTAAAGAACATGCTCGCCCGTACGGGATTTCATAAAATTGAAGTCTTTGAAAATTTTAAACTGGATGTAAATGAGCAGCGGCAGACGGATTGGGCTATTTATGAATCGCTGGAGCATTTTCTGGATCCTGATGATCCTGATAAGACAGTGGAGGGGTATCCTGCTCCGGTCCGAATATACATCAGAGCTGAGAAGAGGTAATCCTATTCTGTCTGCCTGCTGAGGTTTGAGATTATCCGGGGGGCTTTCTAAAAAACTGCCCCGCCGAAGCGGGGCAAACCGACTAAATGGACAACATAGGGTATTCATTGGGAGGGGAATATGGTCCCATGCCGTCACTCTTATAATCTTCGGCAATTTTCCCCTGAGGTTGAGTAAAATATAAAAGAGAATAAGGGAGTCATAATGACAACAAAAGAGAAGCTGATTGCATTAAGAACTAAGATGAAAGAAAGGGGCCTGCAGGCCTATATCATTTTCAGTTCAGATCCCCATGGTAGTGAATATGTCTCTGATCACTGGCGCTGTCGAAGTTGGATCAGTGGATTTACCGGTAGTGCCGGAACCGTCGTTGTCACCCTTCAGGATGCCGGTCTTTGGACGGATTTCCGGTATTTCATTCAGGCAACGGAAGAACTGAAAGATTCGGGAATTAAACTCTTTAAAATGGGAGAACCCGGGGTTCCTCCCTTCATTGACTGGTTGGCGGATTCACTGGAAGACGAATCAGTGGTGGGGATGGACGGCAGAACGCTGACCCTGAAAGACTGGGAGGCCATGGCTGTCCCTTTTACTCCCCGACAGATAAGAATTGACGGACAGGATGACCTGATTGGAGAGCTCTGGTTAGACCGGCCTTCTGAAGCACTTGAACCGGTATGGCTTCTGAGTGATGAGGAAGCCGGTGTGAAGAGCAGAGATAAAATTTCTGATATACGGAGAATCATGACTCAGGGACATGTGGATGCCACGATCATTTCATCCCTGGATGATATTGCCTGGATTCTGAATATGAGGGGCGGGGACGTTCCTTATAATCCGGTGATTCAGAGCTTCCTCTATATTTCATTAAAAGAATTGATATGGTTCGTGGATGACAGGAAATTGGATGAAAGTATTCACACCGCACTCCAGTCTCTGGGTGTTCAATGGCTTCCCTATGGTGAAGTCGAGCAACGTATGTCAATGCTGGAATCGGATATCACACTCTATGTCAGTCCCGAGCGGAGTAGTTCTGCACTGATTTCTGCACTTCCCGAGGGAATCAAGGTCGTCAAAGGAATCGATTTTTCTACTCGTCTGAAAGCCGAAAAGAATCAGGGAGAGCAGAAGCGTATCCGGAAAGTCATGGAAAAAGACGGAGTAGCCCTTGTTCGATTTATCATATGGTTGAGAAGGCGACTGGAAGAGGGCGTTCTTTCAGAGCTTGAGGCGGCAAAAGCTCTGAAGGGATTCAGGTCTGAACAGGACGGCTTTTTGGGTGAAAGTTTCAGCCCCATTCCTGCCTATAAGGCTCATGGAGCTATCTGTCATTATGAAGCAAAGGAGCAGAATCAGTTCTTTCTGGAAAAAGACAGCCTCTTTCTGATTGATTCGGGTGGGCAGTACAAGGAAGGGACGACTGATATTACCAGAACCCTGGCTCTGGGTGCTCCCACGGAGCGGGAGATTCTGGATTATACCCTTGTTCTGAAGGGACATATTGCCCTTTCCCAGGCTGTTTTCCCTGCAGGGACCAGAGGGTATCAGCTGGATATTCTGGCAAGGATGGCCCTATGGAATGCCGGTTTGAATTACGGACATGGAACAGGCCATGGGGTTGGTTATATTCTCAACGTTCATGAAGGTCCCCAGAAGATCAGTCCCCATCCGATAGATGAGACTCTGAGGCCGGGAATGGTTTGCTCCAATGAACCCGGGATCTACAGAGAAGGTCAGCATGGTATCCGTATCGAAAATCTGATACTTGTTCAGCCCTGGACAGAATGTCCCGAAAACGAGACATTTTACAGGTTTGAGACTCTCAGTTTATGCCCCTATGAAAGGTCACTTATAGACAGTTCTCTCCTGACCCGGGATGAGATAGGGTGGGTCAACAATTATCAGGAAGAAGTTTTCAGAAGATTGTCCCCCCTGCTGGGGGAAAAAGCGAAGATCTGGTTGAGGGAAGAAACACTTGAAATCACTTGATTCACGTATCCTGGCCATTTTGGCCAGCCTTTTATGGGCTACCGCCTTTTTAGGAGTCAAAGTCGGTCTTGAATCGGCACCCCCTTTTTTGTTTGCAGGCATCCGCTTTTTAGGTGCCGGTCTGGCAGTGGCCCTGATAAATAGAAAAAAAGGAGTCTTTATTCAGATCCGTAGTCATTGGCGTATTGTTATCCTTGTCGGATTTCTGCAGACCTTTATGCTCTATGGTTTCTTCTTTTACTCTCTAACATTTATGAAAGCCTCCACAGGGGCTATTGTAAATGGAATAGGGCCTCTTCTTGTTGCCCTGGTTGCTCATTTCACCTTATCTGCAAATAAATTGAAGAAGAGTCAGTTTTTCTGCCTTCTAATGGGAGTGGCCGGAGTGTTCCTTGTTACTTATAATGGAGCTGCCGATGGAAGCACTGGATTAGAAAGCCTTAACTCCTCCGAAACCAGGGGCATACTCCTCATGCTGGGGGGACTCATCTCCGGGGCATTTGCCAGTGTGGCTGTGACAAAAAGTCCGGATTCCCTGGATCCTTTTGTTCTCAATGCAGGACAGCTTATTATTGGCAGCCTGGGCCTGCTCCTGGCTGGTTTTATTCAGGGAGACCATTTTTATTACGGTATACCCGATTTAGGATTCTGGATTTCCCTCCTATGGCTGATGTTCGTAACAGGAGGAGGGTTTTCCATCTGGTATTATCTTTTGAAAGTCAGGAAAGAGGCTCTCTCAGAAATAGCAGTCTGGCGATTTCTGATCCCTCTGGGTGGATCTGTTTTAAGCTGGATATTTATGAAAAATGATAATCCGACGTTCCTTTCCTTTTGTGGAATGACTTTGACCGCACTTTCTATCTTTTTGTTTTACAGGATTTCATCCTCCCGGGAAAATCCTGAGATCCTGAAAGAAGGGGAGTTCTGATGTCCTGCTATGTGATCCAGGTGACAACAGGTAAAGAGCTGGAATGCCGAACCTGGTTGATGAAAACCGGTAAGTTTGAAGAAAAATCTCTCCTCTATCCACGACGAAAACTAAGATTGCGCAAGAAGGGAAAGTGGTTTGAAAAAAATGAGCCTTTATTTTCGGGGTATCTTTTTTTTATGACAGACGAAATCCTGCCTGATCAAGTGCTTGCCGTACGGCAGACACCGGGGATCTTCTCTTTTTTAAAAATGGATGGCCGGCCTGTACCCCTTTCTGAAGAGGAGGAGCGGCAGATGAGCCGATTCCTGAAATCAGGTGAAATAGCCGGATTTTCAAAGGTGGTCTTTGAAGAAGACCATTCCATTCGCATTCTTAAGGGCCCTCTCATGGGGTTTGAAGGGCAGATCGTCAAGGTTGATAGGCGAAAGAGTCGCATTAAGGTTCGTCTCTCCCTGTATAAAGAGGCCTTTTTGATTGATTTTGGCTTTGATGCCGTTGAAAATACCGAAAATCCCGCAAAGACTGATTAAACTTCATCCGATCCTATCTATCATTGCACTCTCTTGACAATCTTAACATTATTGTATAATTATTATGGCAATACATTGCCGTAAAAGCTGAGAGGCTCTGGGCTCTGGAGGAGTATGTCTATGTTAAAAAAAAGGGGACTCTATGATCCCGCATATGAACATGATGCCTGTGGTGTCGGATTTGTAGCCCGACTCGATGGTGAGCGAACTCATGAGATTGTTGAAGAGGGTGTTCAAATCCTTTGTAATCTGGAGCATCGGGGAGCCGTTGGCGGTGATATGAAAACCGGCGACGGTGCCGGGATGCTTCTGCAGATTCCACATAAATTCTTTTCCCGTGTTCTTCCTTTCTCAATTCCAGAGGAAAGTTACTACGGTGCGGGAATGATTTTCCTGCCGGCCAATCCCAAACAGGCCTCCATCGCCTGTGCTATGACAGAAATGGTGATAGCCGCCGAGGGCGGAACTCTTCTTGGCTGGAGAGACGTGCCTGTTAACCCTGATTGTCTGGGTGAAATGGCTCGCAGTGTCATGCCTTCTTTCAAGCAAATTTTTGTTTCTTTTGATGGATTTTCCGGTGAAAAGCTGGAAACCAAACTGTACACTCTCAGGAAATGTCTTGAGAATATTGCCCTTGCCAGAGGCTTGGATCATGACGATTATTACCTGCCTTCCCTGTCTTCCAAAACAATCATTTATAAGGGAATGTTTGTAGCGCCCCAGTTTGTCACCTTTTATCCGGATCTGGCAGAAAAAGATTTTATTTCAGCCATGTCTCTTGTACACCAGAGATACAGCACCAACACCTTTCCTTCCTGGCCTTTGGCACAACCTTTCCGCTATATTGCACATAACGGTGAGATTAACACTCTCCGGAGAAATACAAATAATATGAAAGCCCGGGAAACATCGCTGTCATCTGAAGAGTTCGGCAAGGATCTGAAAAAGATGTTCCCCATTGTCCAGCCGAATGGTTCTGACTCGGCTGCCTTTGACAATGTGTTTGAGCTGATTTCCAGAGGAGGCCGATCCATGGAACATACCATGATGATGATGGTTCCCGAGGCTTTCGGTGCAAAATATCATATCTCAGAAGATAAGAGATCTTTTTTTGAGTATCATGCCGCCATTATGGAGCCCTGGGACGGGCCGGCTGCACTGGTTTTTTCAGATGGGTATAAAATCGGTGCCACTCTGGATAGAAATGGCCTGAGGCCGGGACGTTATACCATCACTAAAAGCGGAAAAGTTGTATTGGCTTCTGAAGCGGGAGTCATCGATATTGAACCAGAAGACATTTTAGAAAACGGGAGACTCGAGCCGGGTAAAATGTTTCTGGTAGACCTGAAGCTCCACAGAGTTATCAGAGACAATGAAATCAAGAGTATCATATCAAGACAGAAGCCCTACCGTCGCTGGCTCAGTGAACAGAAAATCGAGCTGAAGGGTCTGAACGAGACACCCCGTAAGATTCGTCATGATTCAGAGACTCTTCTGGAGAGGATGAAATCTTTCGGGTATACCTTTGAAGATGTACTGAAGGTCATAACACCAATGGCCAGCAACAGCCAGGAGCCCATCGGTTCCATGGGAAATGACAGCCCTCTGGCTGTTTTATCAGAACGACCTCAATTGATTTACGATTATTTCAAGCAACTCTTTGCACAGGTTACCAATCCACCTATTGATCCCTATAGAGAGCATCTGGTTATGTCATTGATGAGTTTTGTCGGGCGGGAACGAAATCTCCTCCAGGAAACTCCCGAACATTGCCGGCAGCTGAAGCTGACACATCCGGTGTTGACCAATGATGATATTAAAAGTCTGAAGTCTGTCGATCTGGATGACTACAGGGTCTGTACAGTTCCTCTCCTTTTTGAGGTGACAGAAGAAGAAGGTCAGCTGGAAGAGGCTCTTGATATACTCTGTGCCACGGTGGAAACCCAGATTGACAACGGACATGCTCTGGTGATTCTTTCTGACCGGGGGGTCGATAAAAATCATGCAGCCATTCCGGCTCTCCTGGCTATTTCGGCGGTTCATCACTTTCTTGTACGCCAGGGAAAGAGGCATTTGGCTGGTTTGATTATTGAATCCGGTGAAGTCCGGTCTGTACATCATTTTGCCACCCTGATCGGCTACGGTGCCAGCGGGGTAAACCCCTATCTTGTATTTGAAGCTCTTTCAGATCTGAAAGAACGGGGTTACCTCCAGGATGAACTGACCCTGCCTCAGGCAATAGAACATTATGTAACGGCTGTGAAGAAGGGCCTTCTTAAGGTGATGTCAAAGATGGGCGTTTCAACCATCAGAAGCTACAGAGGATCACAGATTTATGAAGCCATCGGTCTTTCAGAAGCGTTTGTAGAAAAATATTTTTCCGGTACCGCCTCCAGGGTTGGCGGGATTGATTCGGCCATGGTCGAACATGATGTTCTGTCCAGGCATAGAAAAGCCTGGATGGAAAATGACGTTTACAGCAACCGCCTGGCCTCAGGAGGAGAGTTTGCCAGCCGAAAAAATGCGGATAGGCATCTCTTTTCGGCAGAGGCTGTAGTGAATATGCAGAAAGCCGTTCGTTTGAAAGACTATTCCATTTTTAAGAAATACACCCAGGGTGTGAATGATATCAGTAAAAATCTGAATACTCTCCGAGGCCTTTTCAAGTTTAAACCTGGAAATCCGGTTCCCATTGATGAGGTAGAGCCTGTTTCCGAGATTTTGAATCGTTTTGTTTCCTCGGCCATGTCCTTTGGTTCCATGAGTAAGGAAGTTCATGAAACCATGGCCATCGCCATGAACGGTCTTGGTGCAAACAGCAACTCCGGAGAGGGTGGCGAAGACATGGAGCGCTATCATATTCGGGAAAACGGTGACAATCCTCGAAGCAATATTAAACAGATCGCATCAGGCCGTTTTGGAGTAGACAGTTCCTATCTGGCCAACTGTAATGAACTGCAGATTAAGATGGCTCAAGGGGCAAAACCAGGAGAAGGTGGCCAGCTCCCCGGCTATAAGGTCAATGAAGCTGTCGCAAAAGTGCGTCACTCCACACCCGGTGTGATGCTGATTTCACCTCCGCCTCATCATGACATCTACTCCATTGAAGATCTGTCACAGTTGATTTTTGACCTGAAAAATGCCAATCCCAAAGCAAGAGTCTCTGTCAAACTTGTCTCTGAAGTAGGAGTAGGAACGGTCGCTGCAGGTGTAGCCAAGGGCAAAGCCGACATGGTTTTAATTTCCGGCGGTGATGGTGGAACCGGGGCATCCCCCCTGTCTTCATTGAAACATGCGGGAAGCGCCTGGGAAATAGGCCTGGCCGAAACACAGCAGGTGCTGGTCATGAACAAGCTTCGTTCCAGAATCAGGATTCAGTGTGACGGACAAATGAAAACCGGACGGGATGTTGTGATCGCCGCCCTGCTGGGTGCAGAGGAGTTTGGATTTGGTTCAGCCTCACTTGTTTCACTGGGATGCGTCATGATGAGAAAGTGTCATACCAATGCCTGTCCTGTGGGGATTGCCACCCAGAATGAAGAGCTAAGAAAGAGATTTACTGGCAAACCCGAGCATTTGAGAAATTTCATGACCTTCATCGCTCAGGAGGTTCGGGAGTATATGGCAGAACTGGGATTCAGAAACTTTGACGAGATGGTCGGTCATGTTGAACGACTGGAAGTCAATGAAGCCCTGGATCATTACAAAAATAAAGGGCTGGACTTCTCCAATATTCTTATGGTTCCCGATACCTCCAGTGGAGAATCCTTATACTGCATTTCCAGTCAGGATCATGATTTTTCACTATCCCTGGATCAGGGACTGATTGAGAAAGCCAAAGATGCTTTGGAAAATAGGAAGCCTGTTGTGATTCAGCAAGCTATTAAAAACTGTAACCGTACAGTCGGAGCCACTCTCAGTTATGAAGTGACCACCCGTTATGGTTCTGAAGGCCTGAAAGATGACACTATACATGTGAATCTGAAGGGATCTGCCGGGCAGAGTTTCGGCGCCTTCCTTACCAGGGGAATAACCTTTGAACTGGAAGGTGAAAGCAATGACTATCTTGGCAAAGGTCTCTCGGGAGGTCGAATTATCCTCTATCCCCGCAAAGGATCAACCTTTTCGGGTTACAAAAATATAATCACCGGAAATGTAAACCTCTTTGGAGCCACCGGTGGTGAGGTCTTCATCAACGGCCGGGCAGGGGAACGTTTTGCAGTCAGAAACTCGGGTGCCCTGGCAGTTGTCGAGGGAGTGGGAGACCACGGATGTGAATACATGACAGGAGGCAGGGTGATCATTCTTGGTAAAACAGGGGTGAATTTCGCAGCCGGGATGTCCGGTGGTGTGGCTTATGTTTATGATGAAAACCAGTTATTTGATACCCGGTGTAACCTGGAAATGGTAGACATAGAGCCCGTTGTGGAGGCAGAGGATATCGGTTTTCTCAAGACAATGATCAGCAGACACATCGAATACACAGACAGTAAACAGGGAAAACTGCTTCTGGAATCCTGGGAAGAGTCTCTGCCAAACTTTGTAAAAGTCATGCCTCTGGATTACAGAATGGCTCTGGCAAGGATCAAGGAACGGGAAACCAAGGAAACCGATGAAACAGCGATTACAGAGGAGGTATATGTCTGATGGGTAAAGTTCTCGGATTTTTAGAACATGACAGAAAGGATTTTCAATACCGGCCTGTAGAAGATAGATTGAAAGATTACAAGGAAGTGATGATCCCCACTCCGGTGGAGAGCCTGGCAGAGCAGGGTGCACGATGTATGGATTGCGGGACACCTTTCTGTCACAACATCGGCTGTCCGGTTGTAAACCTCATTCCCGAATGGAATGATGCTGTCTACAGAGGTCAATGGAAAGAGGCTTTTGAGCGTCTGGAAATAACAAATAACTTTCCCGAAGTGACTGGCCGGATATGTCCCGCTCCCTGTGAGACAGCCTGTACTCTCAGCATAAATGATGCTCCCGTTACCATCAAACAGATGGAACTGGGTATCATTGAAAGGGCTTATGCCGCCGGATGGGTTGTTCCTCGACCACCCAAGATAGAAACCGGCAAGACTATTGCCGTTGTGGGAAGCGGTCCCTCCGGGATGGCAGCCAGCCAGCAGTTGCGGCGTATGGGCCATCAGGTCACCCTTTTTGAAAAAAATGAAAAAATCGGGGGACTCCTGCGGTATGGAATTCCTGATTTCAAATTGGATAAGAGTGTTCTGGATAGAAGAATTGAACAGATGACTGCGGAAGGTGTGAATTTTGAAACCGGGGTGGCCATCGGTGAGGATCTTTCCATCCGATACCTTCAGAACAAGTTTGATGCTGTTCTGATCACCATGGGTGCCGGGGTTCCCCGTAATCTGCCGGTTCCCGGAAGAGAACTGAAGGGCGTTCATTTTGCCATGGAATATCTGGGACAATCCAACAGGAATGTTTCCGGTGAGTTTTATGATGATGAAATCATCAACGCTAAAGGAAAAACCGTTCTTGTTATTGGCGGTGGCGATACCGGTTCAGACTGTGTAGGTACGGCAAACAGGCAAGGGGCAAAAAAGGTTTACCAGTATGAAATTATGCCTAAACCTCTGGATTGGAAAAATCCTCATAATCCTGATTGGCCAGATTGGCCATCCATTCTGAGAACCTCAACCTCCCATAAAGAGGGTTGCGAGCGGGATTGGAATATAACAACAATCGGCTTTGAAGGTAAGAATGGTATTCTGAGTAAAGGCAGTTTTGCAAAGATAGAGTGGAAATCTGATCCTGCCGGCGGCCGGCCTCAGATGGTTCCTGTTGCAGACGGTGGATTTGACCTTCAGATTGATCTTGTCTTCCTGGCCATGGGTTTTGTTCATGTGGAGCACAATAGAATAATCACAGATCTGAACCTGGAACTGGATGGCCGTGGGAATATAAAAACCGACGGCAATTATGGAACATCCATTGATGGTGTCTTTGCTTCGGGTGATGCCGAAACAGGAGCATCCCTTGTTGTCCGCGCCATCGCCCACGGAAGGAATGCCGCCGAAGCGGTCGATGAATATCTGAAATAGTTTTTTTTCTTTGAAAATCATAAGAAGGTCCCCCCATGGGGGCCTTTTTGTTTATTTTATGTGTTTTAACAGCGATTTGTGTGAGTAGTGGTGAAAATAATGGGAAATATGTTTTTTTGCCTATATATTACAAATATCGGAGGGCAAAGATGAAAATATTAAAAAAAATGACCCTACTCATACTCTTAATTGCCTCACTGGCTGCCTGTCGCGATAGCGGCGGTACCACAGTCGGCACAATCAGTGTTGATAAGATTAACAATCCCTATGATTGGACAAGCATTCCTCCTTCAGGAGGAGATATCAGTGATCTGGAGGCCAATTTTCTCCAGACTTTTGAATTGGAGAAAATCACCGGCCTGGAAGAGAGGGGAGTCAGACCCGTCCTTCTGTTCAACAAGGCTTCATTTACCACCGACAGGGCTACTATACCCGTCTGGTCTATGGATGACGCAAAGTTTTCAACAAAGTCAGGTAGTCTTTCGGATTATCCCGAGACAGGGCTCACCACTTCCTGGGTTGTATCAGATTCTGCGGTATTTAATTCCACCAGCAGTGACCCCTTATATGATGGTAAACCGGTGTATAAAATAACATCGACAACCAGCTATCCGGCAGCCAACACTCTGCTGGAGAGCTACGTGGAAGAATACTATGTGGCCGATGCAGCTGTTGCAGACACCTGGAATGCTGATGACCCGATTGTCAACGACCTTGGTGAATTAGACCCTCTCTACCGGGTGAAGATGGACATCCTATTTGATGACGGGAGCATCCGGCATGAAAAAATTGTCAAGATCATTGCCGCCGCCGATGCGGAGGATGGATTTGCCCCCCTCGATATTCAGGGCAGCCTCTCCTATCCTGATTTTTCCTACCCTGGAAGCGATTCAAATGCTAACTTTTCTTCGGTCGTTGTATACTCTCAGGAGATCTCAACCAGCCATGATTACTGGTTCTGGGACGGGACTGTGACGGGTGCTCTTCTGGGAGTCAGGTACTATACGGAACACTTCACCGACGGCGGAGCCAGCTACACAGGGACCATGGTCGCCTATGAGCGGGCCATAGAAACTTATAAAACCCTGGGAGGTTCCTTTGCAGGTCAGCTGGATGAAGTTTTTATCGGATCAGAGAATACGACCCTGGCCGAGTCGGTCATGCGGAAGGAAGTCGTTTTTGATGTGATTGGGGATGTCATCCAAAGCGGAGCAGTAGACGGGAATACCGTCATGAGAACCCATGTTGTGGATACCGTCGGCAGCAGCAAAGACTTTCTTTTACAGCAGTTGAACGAAAATGCAACAGTCTTTCATGACTGGGAATCCACTCCCTATCATATCCCCTCGGGAACGACGGCGGATGAAGTCGAGTTTGCACTACCTCAATCAGAGGTCGTGGTCAACTCCTACCTGGATAATCCCGATGGTGATGCCCTTCCACTGTTCCTGTCTGCCTCTGAATTTGCCACCAGCGATTTTGCTAACCTCTACCAAAGCATACAAACCGGAGAAGCGTCTCAGGCAGTCATCGGTGGAGATGATGTCAATCAGCTCACTGTGGACTACTTTTATGATCAGAATCCCTACTATGACAATGGCACCCGGACATCAGTTATGGATGATGTCGGTGTTGCCGTCTATGACGGGGCCCATGGAACCCTGATTGAAAATTCGGATAACAGCACAGGAACGGGTGATCTCGTATTGAATCCCATTGCAACAGGTACTATTGAAGCCTGGGTTTATGTGGATGTTCATAGTAATTTTGCCGGAATCGTTCACAAGGGTGTAAAACATGACTTTTCCGACGAAGGGTATACCCTCCAATTCTGGGATAGGGGGAGAGTCTCATTCGGTATTGTAGAGCAGAGTCCCCGGTACAAATATTCCCTCCAGACTTCATCCCTCAGTCTGAATACGGGTAAATGGTATTACATCATAGGCCGTTGGGACAGCTCTAGTGTTTACCTTGATCTTTATTATAACAATGCATCGGGTAAGACCAAAAGTAAAAGCTATTCCGGCACTAACACGCTGAGTTCGAAACAACCTTTTCCTGAGTCCGGTCCTTTGATCATTGGTTCTCAATATTTGGAGGATTACGGTAAAATCGGTTTTTATGGATTCGATGGTAAGATTAATGGCGTTTTTGTATCAGACTATAATAAATCGAACGCGGAACTTCTGGATTTTTACAACTATATGAAAGATAGAACCAGCTCCTGGTAATTCTTTTTAAAACTTTAATTCCCTGACCGGGATACAGTGTCAAAACTGTGTTCAGGCAGGGTTTTTTTTGCAATTTCTTAAATCTGTGTTTCCTTAAAACATACCAAAGGGTCTATTTTTATCATGTCCCTCAGCCCTTAGAATGATCTTAATGGAGGAATGATATGTATAACCTGAAGGAAGCAACCTGTGATTGCTGCGGAACAGTTTACCGAAGCATCAGCAAAAAACATTATTGCACACACTGTGATAAATATTACCATGTATGTACCAGTTGTCATGAAAACCAGGCCCACTGTCCATCCTGCGGGATCACTCTGAAAAGGAAATCACCACCCCTTGCCGTCATGGATCGGGAATTCAAATTGCATCACAACGGTGAGTCAAGCAAAGGATGGAAGCAAAGATTCATACGCTGATCTTTAGCAGTTGAATTCTGAATCAAAAAAAACCACAGCTGAGAGCTGTGGTTTTAAATTGTCCAAATAATCTATTTATTCATATAAGCAACAAGAATATCATCCAGAGTTCCGAACTCTCCCAGAACCTTCAGTCCGGTCAGCATTGTGTACTGGTCGCCACCGGCTGCCAGAAAATCATTTGTAGCCAGAGAATAGACGCCGTTGGCATTCAGAGGCTTGCCTCCTACCATCACTTTCGTGACACGGCTTCCGGCGGGTTTTGTCTCATCAAACTCAAAAGTCAGACCACCCATATGGCAATAGGCACCGCTGGAGGCAGGATAATCTTTGATTCCGTTTTCAATGACGGCAATGATGTCCTTACCCTTTGCTTCAAGGACTGTTACCGTATTACCAAAAGGGAGAACCGAAATGACTTCTCCCTTGGTTACGTCTCCCGGTTCAATAGAGGTCCGGATTCCACCTCCGTTCTGCAGAGAGATATCGGCTTTTGTTACATCAATCAAGGCTTCACAGATCATATCACCAAGATTAGTTGAACCTGTTCTGACATGGTCTCGTTCTCCATCCAGGAGAACTTTTGTGTAACCTACCACAACACTCGTGACCTTTTCATTTTCCATATTAATGGAATCCACCAGGGAGAGGATGGCAGCATCATCATTGAGTGCAAGAGACTCTTCTTTCGTGAATAATCGGGCTTTTTCGGCTACTCCGGATTTCATGGAAAAGGACATGTTTACAATTCCCAGGTTTTTGTCATGATAACCGGCCTGTACAAGGAGACCGGACCCGACGGCAATACCCTCAGCCATTTCGGTATGACTGTGTCCGTCAACAAAAAGATCGATTCCCTTAACCTGGCTCATGATCATTTCACTGGTAATCTTTGTCTCTTCATCAACACCATTATGACCCAGAGCTATGAGGATATGAACCTTGTCTCTCAATTCATCCACCATTTTCTGTGCAACTATGACGGGATCCCTGAAAGTCAGACCTTCCACATTTTTGGGATGAGTTTTATAAGTTGTTTCAGGGGTGGTGAGACCGAATATACCGACAAGAAGGCCATTCATGTCCAGTATGACATAAGGCTCCAGTATCGTTTTTCCTGTCGCATCATCGATGACATTGGCACAGACCACTGGGAAGTCAGCCATGGCCGCGAGTTCCAGAAGTCTGTCTTTACCATAATTGAAGTCATGGTTGCCCGGAGTCATGGCATCATAACCCACAGCATTCATGACTTTAACTGCCGCTTCTCCCTCAGAAAGAGTGACCAGGGTCGTTCCATGAAAAGCATCTCCCGCATCCAATAGAAGGACATTTGAATCCTTTCCTTTTATGTTCTGATATTGGGTTGATATCTTTGCAAAACCCATTCCGTCATATTTGCCTTCAAGAATACGCCCGTGAGTATCATTGGTATGCAGTACCGTCAGGGAAGTATCATTTATCTTCGGTACCGCTGAAAAGGCTGCAGCTGGCAGCAGCAGTATCAGAAAAAAAGTCCCCAATCTGAACAGAATCTTAGCTTTTTTCATTTCTTTCTCCTTGTCCTCTTTATTTTTTATTCTAGTGGACAGCTATTCATTTTAAAACTAGATGAAGGTGACAGCAACTCCTTTTTTGAGAATAAAGGAACAGTTTTCCTGTTTTTTTTGTCTCCCTGTCATATTCAGGCTTTATAGTTATTGCTCCGCAACGCCGATACATTCTTTATGAACAGAATCATCCCCATCGCCAGCGGTAAAGGCGGGGTTGGAAAATCCTTTCTCACTGTCAATCTGGGGGTGACTCTCGCCCGGATGGGAAAAACCGTAATCCTGGTAGATCTTGATCTGGGTGGTTCCAATCTCCATACATTCCTGGGAATTAAAAACAGCCGTGCTGGAATTGGAACGTATTTAAACAAGCAGGCTGATAGCCTTGAATCCCTGGTCATACCGACCTCGGTTGACCGGTTGTATTTTCTTCCAGGCGACGGTCTGTATACTTCTGCTGTACAGCAGCATTATTTTCAAAAAATGAAAATTATCAAGGAACTCCCCCATCTGGTAGCCGATTATATACTGCTGGACCTGGGGGCAGGAACAAATCATAATATACTGGATTACTTTATTCCCTTTCCCCAGGGGATCATCGTCACAGTTCCCGAAACAACGGCGATACTCAATGCCTATTCCTTTCTCAAGTCGGCTCTGGCCAGGTCTGTTTACAGGCAGTTCCCCCCCCGATCAGAAGAGAGAGTCCTGATACAGGAATTCTTCCGGCAGCGGCTGGAAGGTTCGGGGACGTCCCTGTTTACTCTGGCAGATAAGCTGAGCGAGCATAATCAGGATCAGGGCAAGGCTGTCCGCAATCTGCTGGAAACCTTTTATCCTGGAGTCATCATCAACATGGGACGCTCTGTTTCAGACCGTGATCTGGGTAAAAATCTCAGAATCATCTGCCGCAAAAATCTGGGTATATCCCTGCAGTACCTGGGATATCTGGAATGGATGCCCGGGGTCTCCCGATCTATAACAGGACGGTCTCCCTACTGTCTTGATCACCAGGATCAATTGAGTTCGGCCCTGGAAGGGGTCTGCAGGCGGTTGGAAAAAATTGTTCCGGAAAAAAGCATTCCCCTTTTTGAAGGAGATGAAGATCTGGATAATCTGAATTGGGCAGGTCCGGCCCGCTGATATTCTCGACTCCTGCGCTGGATGTTCTATAAGATTGCAATAATAAATATACCGCCCTTTGCCGGGGTCAAAAAAAATATTTTAAATATATATATGGTAATTAAATAATACTATATCTTCTTGATCTTTTCCTTCCACCTTCAGACCTGGCTATTCTTGACATTACATATTTATGCAGGTATAAATGAGGACATGGAAAAAAGCGAATTAACTGTTACTGCCACGCTGGCCAGACTTGATCTGGACGAAGCCGAAGCGATAAAACTGGGTGCTGAAGTCTCCCGGATGCTCACTTATTTTGAAAAAATGAACGAAGTGGATGTAGAGGGACTTGAGCCTACAATTCATGCTCTTCAAAAGGAGAACCGCCTGCGTGAAGACCGCAGGCTTCCTAATGAAGCCCATCCCGATGAACTGCTAGAATGTGCACCCGATCTGGAAGACCGGTTCATCCTCATTCCCAATGTTTTGTAATCGATACTAAAACTTGTTCATAGATAAAAAGGTTAATCATGTCTGATTTTGAAAAAAAATGGTCCGCCGTGCTGACTCAGCCCTCGGTTCTGAAAGCTTATAAAAATTATGTTGCAGCCTGGGAAAAGAAAATTGGTAGTTTTCTTGAATTTGATCCGAATCGAAGTCTGGGTAAAGATATTCCCGAGGGACCTCTCAGGGGGATACCTTTTGCTGTTAAAGACAATATCGCCGTCAAAAACTATAAACTGACCTGCGGTTCAAAAATGCTGGAACATCTTGTGTCTCCCTATACGGCAACTGCTGTTAAAAATCTGCAGAATGCCGGAGCTGTCGTGGTTGGTAAGACCAATCTTGATGAGTTCGGAATGGGATCGTCCACAGATAATTCAGCCTTGGGGAAGACAAATAATCCCTGGGATCTGGAGAGGGTTGCCGGAGGTTCAAGCGGGGGCAGTGCTGCAGCCGTTGCTGCCGGTTTGGTTCCCTTCGCTTTGGGAAGCGATACGGGCGGTTCAATCCGTCAGCCCGCTTCTTTTTGCGGAGTCTACGGATTAAAGCCAACCTATGGAGTGGTCAGCCGTTATGGTCTGACTGCCTATGCTTCATCTCTGGAAGTCATTGGTGTTCTGGCCCGGAATACTGAAATGACCAAAAAGGTCTTTGAGGCCATGAAGGGGAAAGATCCTCTGGATCATACCTCCCTGGATTATAGTCCTTCGGGAAAAGAAGTAAAAACAATCGGTGTTCTGAAAAATACTCATGGAGCCCTCAGTCCTGAAGTCAGTGTATCCTATGAAAAAACCATGAAAAGGCTGGAAAACGCAGGATATGGTCTCGTGGAAATTGACCTTCCCACCCTGGATTATGTCGTTCCTGCCTATTACACGATTGCCACAGCCGAAGCCAGTGCCAATCTGGCACGCTACAATGGTATCCGCTACGGACATGCTCCCTTATTTGCAGAGAACCCTACGGAGCTGATGAAAAAAGCAAGGCATGAAGGATTCGGCGATGAGGTAAAACTCAGAATTCTCCTGGGAACCTATGTTTTGCGTTCCGGATTTCAGGATCAGTACTATGTGAGAGCTCAGAAAATAAGAACGGCCATCCGTCAGGATGTGGAGCGCTGGTATGAGAAGGTCGATGTCCTGATGATGCCTGTTTTCCCTACACCCGCGTTTCATCATGGCAACACTGATCTGGATACTTTTCAGCAGAAGCAGGCAGATCTGTATACTAGTACGGCTAACCTGGTAGGCCACCCGGCATTATCAGTTCCCTCTACCCTTGAAAATGGATTGCCCGTCGGGGTTCAGTTCATGGCTCCTCCTTTTGAGGAAGACCGCCTGTTTCAGGTGTCTGCCCTCCTGGAGAAGGAATTCCAGGCTCCTGAAGCTCCTGGTTATCTTACGGTTTGGAGTTAAGTTTTGTATCAGTCATTTATCGGTCTGGAAATCCATATACATCTCACAGCGGAAACAAAGGCTTTCTGCAGTTGTAACGCCCAATATGGTGATGAAGAGAATACCAATATCTGTCCCGTCTGTATGGGATTTCCCGGTGTTCTCCCCACATTGAATGAAAAAGCCATTCAGATGTCTTATCTGGTGGCAAAGGCTTTGAATTGTAAGCTCAGCCCTAATACCAAGATTGAACGGAAAAATTATTTTTATCCGGATATGCCCAAAAACTATCAGATTTCTCAGTTTACAGATCCTGTAGGCCGGGACGGACACATCGATATTGAAATCGGAGATACAATAAAAAGGGTCAGAATTCATGATGTTCATTTTGAAGAAGATGCAGGAAAGATGATCCATGCCGGCGATATGTCCCTTCTGGATTACAACCGGGCGGGATACCCCCTGTTGGAAGTTGTTACCGAACCGGATCTTATTGTCGGTGAAGATGCGGAAGTCTTTCTGAAAAGTTTCCGACGCATGGTCAGGTATCTGGGTGTTTGTGACGGAAACATGGAAGAAGGTTCCATGCGCTGCGATGCCAACGTCTCGATCAACCTTCAGGGTGCTGGACTGGGAGAAAAGGTCGAAATCAAAAACCTCAACTCATCCAGATTTGTTCGTAAAGCTTTGAACTATGAGATTGGCCGTCAATCGGAAATGATGGATGCCCATAAAGTCATCATTCAGGAAACCAGACTCTGGAATGAAAACAGGGACCAGTCTGAACCCATGAGACGGAAAGAGGCAGCCAATGATTATCGCTACTTTCCCGAACCCGATCTTCCTCCCTTCAGACCTTCCGCTGAATTTTTGAAAGAAGTGGATGCCAACATGTGCGAACTACCTTTTGCCCGCAAACAGAGACTCATGAGCGGCCATGGCTTAAGTTCCGATCAGGCAGATTATATACATGATGAAAAATATAGGGCTGACTTCTTCGAACAGTGTGTTTTTAATGGAGCCGATGCGGTTCAGGTCTATTCCTGGCTTTCTTCGGATGTTAAAAAACTGCTGAACAGATCCGGATTGACACTGGAAAATTGCCCCTTGAATGCAGAACGCCTGGCAAAACTGATTGCCTTGATTGAAGAGGGGCAGATCAGCGGCAAGATTGCAAAAAAAGTTCTGGATCATATTTTTGAAGAGAATAAAGATCCTGAACTGA
>NZ_JAQIBL010000044.1 GCF_027859075.1 Oceanispirochaeta sp.
TATCAGGCCTTTTTAATAGCATATTTATTGGATTTCTCACCTGAATATTTCACAGTTATCTGCTTCTTACCAATAACTTGAATTGTAAAGATGATCTCATCCTCCATTCCCTGGAAAGATCCTCTACGTTCTCCTATAGTCAGTCTCGCCTCATCATCATTCCATTCTAAATCTATAATCGAATAATCTCCTTTTTCATAATTGTAATTATTCTTCTCATCTTGATACAATGTAAATGACCCATCTGAACCGGGATAGATGAAGAGTTTAATTTCACAATCGGAACTGACATTACAGTTTTGAGTTACTTCAGCCATGGGAATGATTGAAGCGCTTCGGACAAAAATAGGCATAATCTCCAGTGTCGCTTCTGCGGTTATGGTTTGTCCCCCAGAGTATTTTTTCTCTGTCCAGAAGTCATACCAATCAGCGCCAGCCGGCAGATAAACTTGCCGTTTTTTTGGTATACCTTCAAGAGGCTCTGAATTTCTGGAATAGTACATTGGTTCTGTGACCGGACAAATCATTAAGGCATTGCCGAACATATACTGATCCTTAATCTCCAAGACTTTAGCATCATTCAAAAAGTCGAAAGCCAGAAGACGCAAAATGGTATAATCTTTAAAAGTCACCATACCTGCCAGGGAATAAATATAGGGTAGTAAGCGATATCTCAGATCAATGAATTTAGCTATTGTATCGTAGAACGGTTCACCTTTTTCCCCAAAATTCCAGATTTCCCGCCTAGTATCAGTACCATGAGAACGAAAAACAGGTAAAAATGCACCGAATTGAAACCATCGTGTATATAATTCCCGATACCCTAAATCGTCGCAGCCTTTTTCATAGTCGCCATTCCAGAACCAAAGATCACCTTTTTTTACAAAAAAAGCACCGATATCCAAAGTCCAGTAAGGCAGTCCCGAGGCACAGAAGTTCAGTCCTGCAGGAATCTGGTTTTTTAGTGTCTGCCAGTTAGCACTGATATCTCCGGACAAGAGTATCGTTCCGTATTTTTGCTGTCCTGTATAACCGCTTCGTGTCAGATTAACCACTCTCTTTTCGCTTATTTCATTGCGCTGTCCTTCATAGATGGCTCTTGCATGAAACAAGGGAAAGGCATTGGTGAGTTCTTCATTCATATAGTTTTTTGCTGAATTGTGAAATTCCAGATAATTCTGATCCGGTTCGGGTCTTTCCTTACTATTCCATTCGGGAGTAATCGGTTCGCTGGAATCACACCACCAGGCATCAATTCCTTTATCAAATAAGCCTTCTTTGGTCTGTATCCAGTACAATGACCGAGCTTTTTGATCAAAGGCATTATATATTTCCGAATAGGGGAATAAACACTTATTTTTACTCATCTCTTTGTAATTTTCCGTATCTTTGTACATATTGGGCCATAGGGAAATCATAAGTTGAACTCCCAGTTTGTGGAGTGTTTCTGTCATTTCTCTTGGATCGGGAAAACGGTCAGAATCAAAGGATTTCTGACCCCACATTCCCTCTTCCCATGACTGCCAGTCCAGTACAATACAATCAAGGGGAATATTTCGACGTTGATATTCTAATACTGTATTAATGATTTCCCTCTGAGATTCATAGCGCTCTTGAGACTGAATATATCCAAAAGCCCATTTGGGCAGTAAGCTTGCTTTCCCTGTTAAAAGACGATATCCGCCGATGATTTCATCAAAATTATCGCCGTGGATAAAATAAAAATCCAATTCATCGGTTGCTTCATTATAGAGGTACGAGCCATATTCATTATCATTGAATATTACGGGAGAATAGGTATCCAGCAGTACACCATAACCTTTTGTTGAGATAAAAAAGGGGATAGCTATTTTCATATTGGCCTGATGAATATATTGACGGGTTCCTCTCAAGTTCAGGCTTCCCTCTTCCTGTTGTCCCAAACCGTACAGGACTTCATTTTCAGACCATTCAAACTCCAGTCTGCTATGGTTCAGATCTTTGTAAAATTCCCTGCCAGCATTGATAACCACTTCTTTTATTCCATCAGGCGTCTCAATTTTTTCTATCAGACTGTTTTCATCGCGGACTGATTTATAACTTTTAAAGGGGATGAGCGTTTTTCCACCCTTTTCGGGTTCTTTTGTGAGTAATTTTCCATCTCTGTCATAGTAGGATAGAGCACTTGTTTCTTTTAAAATGACCAAGGATATCAATTTCGTTTTAACTGTGATGATTGAATCATTTTCAGTAAAAGACCATTGGCATGAACTCTTTTCCAATACTGTCCCGGGGCTTTGCAGCAGTGAAAACTCCTCAGACATGGTATAGACAACTCTGATAATCCCGTCAGCATATGGTTGTATTTTTATTTTTCCTTTTTCTGTTGTCAGAATTAATGCTTCATCAATTTTCTTTATTGATTTTATAGTTCTTTGTATATTTTTGGGGGCTTCAAGCATTTTCTCTCTCCATATTTTTTTCAAATCTGTGTTATATTGATATTTTAATATGGCGACAAATGAAATAATATATCAGTTTTTTACTAATTATTGTCTTATCTGAATATTAAGTTGTTGTAATGGAGATATATGGATCTGATTAGCATTGAAAATTATGAAAACACCAGGTTGGAAAGCGAAGATTTTCAGTTCAATTGTTTTCATATTCAAAATGCCGATACGCCACCCCATTGGCATAATCATACGGAGATCATTTTCATCAAACAGGGGAATTGCTCAATTTATATAAACGGGACTGCTTTTATGTGCAGTGAAGGAGATATCATATTAGTTCCTCACGGTTGTTTGCACAGTATTCTCTGCAACACACATTCTGTATACATCGCCATAGTAATAGGGGATACTCTATTTTCATCTATGGTGGCCGACTCTCATATTAATAGATCTCTGAGACCGTTTTTTTCTGATAATACCTATGAGCCTATACAGCTGAGTAAGCAGAGTAAGTCCTACTGCAGATTTTTATCGCTGATTGTATCCATTATAGATGAGGAGAGTAATCAAAAAAACAGTTATGAAATGATTGTCAAGGTTGAACTATGTCGGTTTTTTTCAGATCTAACGCGGGAATTTCCTGAGTTATTATTTGTTACACCAATTCAACAGAGTTCTGTCATTTTAAAAATGAAAAAAGCCATTGAGTATATTTTCATACATTACAGTGATAAAATAAGCATTTCGTTTATGGCCAGATATTCAAATATGAGTGATCAGCACTTCTGTCGTTTGTTCAAATCTTATACGGGAAAAACATTCATTGATTTTCTATCAGATTATCGATTGGAGCAGTCAAACCTTTTACTCAAAACAACTGATCTGCCCATCACCGGAATTCCTGAGCTTGTGGGATTCTGCAACGTGAATTATTATTCCAGAGTTTATAAAAAGAAATACGGATATCCGCCATCATTTGTCAGGAAAGGGAGAGCGAATCTTTAACTCATCCGTTCATTTCTCATGCAGTTTTTCTTAATGTAGAAGGTACACATCACATACATCATTTACAAAACTTCTCATTGCTGAAAAGCTTTAATCTCTTACCCAGAGGGTTTATACATACCAGGAAGAGGACTCGGTCTTCAGTCTGCAAAATTCTATTCCTATCAAGGCAATGAAATCGCCTTGGTGATCTTTTGGCTCAGGGCCGAAGGGCCTGCAATCTTCTTTCGACCCGCCTCCGAGATTAAATCGGCATCCCTGCCTATTTCCCCTCAAGATATAATATCCTACCGAGGCAATACCCTTCGGCCTTTACTTGTTGATCACCCGGGCAATGTTATTGCCCGGGTAGGTTTATACAGTATTGTCCTGGTAGGTTTATACAGTATTGTCCTGGTAGGTTTATATAGCATTGCCTCGGTGTTTTGTTTGCCAAAGGCCTAAGGAATTAGGGTGTATTTATGCTACCGAGGTCCATTTAGGACCTCGGTGATTATTCTGTATAGGCCTAAGGAATTAGGGTGGATTTATGCTACCGAAGTCCATTTAGGACCTCGGTGATTATTCTGTATAGGCCTAAGGGTCTGGAAGAGGACTCGCTTTCTACTCGTCGGCATCATGCCGTCTCGTTCCAGGCCCTCCTTCAGATCTAAAAGGACGTCCTGTAATAATTAATAAAAGTTGACAAATATAGTCAATCGAATTATTCTATTCAGGATAACAAGTTACTAAGCTTTCAATTTTCTCTGTATCAAATCAAATGATGCGCCACAGCAGTTGTGTGAGCACATCATACAAGGTGGAAACCATGAGATATAGAGAGCCTTTTACAGTATTCCCGAGAAAGATGAAAAGCGGGAGAATCGTCTGGTATTATCAGTCTTACAATGAGCATGGCAGAAGGACAACGGCATTGTCTACCGGACAGATCACAAAATCTGCAGCGAGAGCGTATTGCAGAATGTTGGAAAAGAGTGATGATCTGATTCCAAATAAGTCTGGTCGCATGAGATTCAAAGATTATGCCCGTCACTGGTGGGGTGATAATTGTGAATATGTACAGTATCGCAGACGCAGCGGGACAATCACGTTTAATTACATGCGAGGACAGAAGCATTACCTGGATAAATATCTCCTCCCTCAGTTTGAAGACTTCCGTTTAAATGAGATCACGCGGTACGACGTAGAAAAATGGATAGGACAGCTCCAGACAGAAACAAGTAAGAAAACAGGGCGTCCTTTTGCTAACAAAACCATTAATGGCTGCCAGAAGGCTCTTCATATCATGCTCAGCGAAGCAGTCAGACGTGATCTTCTTTCCGAAGATATTACAAAGAAGATTCCCTACCTGCGAAATAACTCCAAAATCAGGGGCGTTTTCGATCGGGCAATGGTTCAGCAGATGTTTGATTATTCCAGAATGCCGGAATTCTGGGAGAGCAGGGTCTATTATCTGGGGAATCTCTTGTCTGCCTGCACGGGGATGAGGATGAGCGAAGTTATCGGGACGCAGCTCAAAGATCTGAAAGGCGGCTATATTGCCGTTACGAAACAGTATCTTTATAAACAGGGATTTACTCCTACAAAGACGAAAGAGAGCCGGGAGATTCCTCTTCCGGAATCTCTTGAGACGATGTTAAAGGAGCTTTCAACGGGTGATCCGGAGGATATGCTGTTCTGCCTGGGAAAGGATAAATCAAAGCCTGTGACTCAATGGAGCATGGGGAAATCTCTGGATCGGGCCTTAAGGATATTAGGGATTGATGAAAAAATGCGGAAAGAGAAAGGATTTTCCTTCCATAGCTGGCGGCATTACTTCAATACAATGATGCGGAGCAATAATAT
>NZ_JAQIBL010000045.1 GCF_027859075.1 Oceanispirochaeta sp.
CGGAGTCCTGGATCAGAAATACAATATAACCGTTCCTCTTGCACCCCTGGAGGAGGAACCTTCTGTATGAGCAGTATGTGAAACAATCCTGCCGGCCGTCATCTGGAAGTGTTTGACTATAGGACATATGAAGGACACGGATCGGATGAAGACTCGTTTCACCCAGTTTTTAGCCGATAGTATCAACTAAGTTAGACAATTCTTTTACCAGAGCACTTCGCTTTTCGCCTCTTGGAGTGCTCTCCAATTCATGATTTATTTCAATATGTCTGTTCAATATCTTCTGAAAGGAATCAGAATGATATCTCTCATGAATCCAGGATAAATCCTCTTCAGTGATGTTCTCTTGAACTCTCTCCGGAAAATACTCGATGAAATCCGGTTCAGCCCAATTCGACAAGTGGGACATCACTTCTCTCTCCACCCCAAATCCCAGGAGGCTGGGGATGAGATAGATATTTGAGAGCATGGTTCTGGCGAGTTGATATTCACCGTTCTTACCCATCCGATTCAATATCAGTGCCCAGCAAAGGAGTTGAAATGGTTCACCCGAATCGTCTGGAAACTCCTTTTCAAAACAGCGCAGAAACTCTGAGGATCTACGATTATCAGCCAGAAGGAAATAGAGATAGAAAAGATAGTATCTGGCACCAGCTCCGTCATCAATAAAACCATACTCCCGCTTGAAAGCAGATAATTGTGAACGGATTTTAGTAATTCTGTTGGAGAGACCTTTCGCTGTTTTGGGGATACTCATGCCTTAGATCCTACCCTATGGTTTCTATTGTTTTGTCGTATATAAAGATACAGATTCTGTGTCTGAATAATAAATCATGTATACTGGCTTCTTACAGATACTTCATTTCTATTGTAGGACAACATGGATAGAATAATCTATAAAATAATATCATCACTCTCTGATCTCTCAGAAGATATAACAAAGAATGATATGGTAAAGAAGCTGAACAGTCTCTTTAAAGGGGAAGAGCTTCATTCTCTAACAAAATCATTGAGAGATTACCGGAAGGAATCGCGGGGAAAGATTCAAAGAGAGCACAGTAACTAATTCCATCAGATATTCTTACTGATTGAAGTCTACCAGGATATTATTGGTATTGTCGGAGAAAATTGGCATAAGAGTCCTTCCTCATTTCAAGACGATACAAAATACAAGATCTATGCTGTAAGCTCTCTATTCATTAAATCAAGCCAGACAGTACTAGATATGTTGTCCTTACTGGAGAGCGGATCACTTGTTCCAACATTGGTTCTCTGGAGAATAATATATGAGAATTACATCATCTCCAGATATCTACTCGACAACACAGATGATATGTCAGAACGTTTTAATGATCATTGGTTGATCACTGAGAATCGTATAAGGAAAGGCGGAAATGAAGCAATAGCCAGTAAGATTGCTTCTCTCATTGAGAAATATGGACCGAGGTATCAGGATAATTATGGCTGGGCAGGAAGCAAAAAAAATGAAAAGGGAAGGTTTAACTCTTTTGCTGCAATTCATAATCAGATGAAGAGTAAAGAGTTCTTCGAGATGTATTCCTTTACTTCAGACATTATCCATTCCTCTTCATACTCGGTAAACAGATCTATTTTCTCTGATGGTCGTTATGGGAATACTGATATGATTGGCACGTTCTTTGATGATTTTCGCTTACCAATCGAGTGGACGCTCCAGGTGATGGAAAAGTTTGTTGGCATAATACTTGAATACTTCTACTTTGAAGATCCATATGAGAAGAAATCTCTATGTCAGATTATCGAAGTTCTATCGTTATCAATTATTGCTGAATCGGGCAGAAAATAGTCCTGAATATCATAGATCCAGTTTCATGTACTCCTTGAAACACGGCAGGTCGTGAGTCAATCTACCCCCGAAGACACACCTGTAGACACAACAGAAGTCAAGATACGGTTAAGAGCCCTGAAAGGGGAGATGAGCCGAACTGAAATGAAGGGGAAACTGAGCCTGTAGGATGAAAAGAATTTCCGCCTCAGATACATTCAGATGGCCCTTGAAGCCGGACTCATTGAACGCACCATCCCCGTGAAACCCAACAGACGTCTGCAGAAGTACAGGCTCAGTAACAGGTAAAGCAGTGTTGTTACAATATTATGCAGAAGGGAACAGGGACTCGAAGCCCCTTTGGCCTGAATGAAATAACACAGGGGCTGTGGTACAGCCCCGGTAGGACTTAACAACTTCAGGCGCGCGAATAACTGGAGCGGAAGCCGGACAGTACAGGACGTCCGGTGCCAGCCAGGGGCGTCGGCTTTTTCGTGAACGTCAGGATGTCCGGCACTAAAAAGGAAAGTCCCTTTGCCACAAGTACGATCTTGAGATCATTTCTGGAAACATCTGTCCTCTGGTTCATAAACCATCAAATCTGTATATAAGTGCGTGGTTGTCCCCACAGCCGTTAAGTCATTTCACTTCTAGAAAGTCTAAATTCTTATTCCCCACAGGTTCATCCTCATCTGATGTCCCTGGATGGGTCTACATTTTCCTTAAAAGAATGTGGTTTTCCAGGATGGAACTGTCAAAAAAACAGATTGATGATCTTTTGAAGGCGTTGGACAGTGAGTAGCTCTAAGCCTGTTCTACAGGCATGGGAGTTAAGTCGGACAAATTGTTTGTTCACTTCTGGTAGAAGTAAATGCGGACATAGTCTTTAGCTGATATAGTATGGGAAGTACTTGGAGAATAGGAACTTGTATGGGTGAACATTTGGGCGTCTCCCTGGCGTTGCCAGGGGCAGGCTCTGCGTGGGTGCTGTCCCTGTGGGACCGCTCTTCGAGCGCCACTATTATCCTTGACGCAGGGATTGCTTCGCTTATTTGTATGACATTGTTAGAAAACAATTGAATTTATTCATAATAACTGCTGATTTTTTGGGTAATATAAAATTCGGATAAAAGTCGTTGTATGAAATGCTTGGGAGGCTACCAGCAACCATGAAAAGATACATGTGCGAAGAGAGTGAAGAAAAAAACTTGCCCATCAAGAATACCCAACGTCCATGTTGGGCATAAGAAAACTTAGGAAAAGGGATTAAAGATAGATGAAGAATTTTAAAGAAAAAGCAGACCTGATTTGGCGAGTGGCAGATCTACTTCGCGGTGATTATAAGCAATCTGATTATGGAAAAGTCATCCTTCCAATGACAGTACTCAGACGGCTTGATTGTGTACTTGAGCCAACCAAGCAAAAAGTATTGAATTATCTGCCAAAAGTGGATTCACTAAAAGACAGTGCTAAAGATATTGCCCTTAACAAAATTGCGGGTTTCAACTTTCACAACAGAAGCCAATTCAATTTTGATAAGCTAATAGCTGACCCAAATAATGTTTCTGTGAATCTCAGAAACTTCATCAATGGATTTTCCAGCAGTGCAAGAGAGATTATTGAATATTTCAATTTTGATGACCAGATAGACCGGATGGATGGTCCGCAAGCGGATATTTTGTTTCGGGTAATTAAATCTTTTCAGGAAATCGATCTAAAAGACATGGATTCCATGGAAATGGGCTATGTATTTGAAGATTTGATTAGAAGATTTGCAGAACAATCCAACGAAACAGCCGGAGAGCATTTTACCCCAAGAGAAGTCATTCGTTTGATGGTAAATGTGTTGTTCATCGAAGATAAAGACATTCTTACTCAAGACGGTATTGTTAAAACCCTTTATGACCCAGCTTGCGGAACTGGTGGAATGCTGTCTATGGGTGAACAATATGTAAAAGAGCTTAATCCCAAAGCTGAGCTTAAAGTATTCGGGCAGGAAATTAATCCTGAATCTTATGCTATCTGTAAATCAGACATGCTTATAAAGGGGCAAAATCCTAGTCATATCAAATTTGGAAATACCTTTACAGTAGACGGCCTGGAAGAAGAGAAGTTTGATTACATGCTTTCTAATCCGCCTTTTGGTGTGGACTGGAAGAAGGCGGAAAAAATTATCAAGGCCGAAGCTGGTAAAAAAGGTATGAGCGGTCGATTTGGTGCCGGGCTACCCAGAATCAATGATGGTTCACTGCTTTTCTTACAGCACATGATTTCTAAAATGAAATCTGGTGCTACAAGAATCGGAATTGTATTCAAT
>NZ_JAQIBL010000046.1 GCF_027859075.1 Oceanispirochaeta sp.
GCCCTCGACGGAGCAGTTTGAAAACTGTCTCTTCGAAGAATTAATGAACTTTACCGCTCCTCAGAGGATCTGGGTGGAAGATGAAAGTCTTAATATCGGGAGGATCTTCCTTCCAGTCCCATTCTACGACTTGATGAAGAGTTCTTCTCTGGTCCTGGTAGAAATGGACATGAAGTACAGATTAGACAGGTTAAACCGTGATTACGGACAGGAGAGTCTGATCCTTCTGGAGGAAACGATCCTGAAGATCCAGAAAAGACTGGGCATCGAGAATGCCCATAAGGCGGTATCAGCCCTGCACCGGGGTGATATCCGTGAGGCTGCCTCCATTGTATTGGGCTATTATGACAAAAGTTATGAGTATGACAGGATTCAAAAAAACCGTAACCTTCTGTGTCGTATCTTTTCAGATGATGGTGATCCCGTGGCAATAGCGGCGGCAATTCTGGATCAGATGGATAAGCTCTGACATCAGCTGCCAGACTCCGGGAACAGTTCCATTCAGCCTTGAACTTTCATCTGATTGAACATCACTTTTTTGTTCATCCTGCTGCATAAAGGTCCGGCTATCAGATAGGACAGGGCGAGAGCCGTGAATATACCGGATAAGCCAAAAATCCTGGAAGCATACCAGGCCAGGGGAATGTAAAAACCAAACATCTGTATCAATGTCAAAAGGGCGGAAAGAACGGGCTTTCTCAACACATTGAGAGTCGTGACCGCGCTGAGCATTAGACCCTGGAGGCCGTATGACAGGGGGACAATCCTCATATAAAGGACGGCGACGGCGATCACATCAGGATCATCATTAATCAGTTTGATGATCGGTTTGGCGACAATGAGCAGTATGAGATAGACCGCAAACCCGTAAGCCATTGAAAATAGATCGGCCAGTTTCAAACCTCTCACGACACGGTCCTTGAGCCCGGCTCCCCAGTTCTGCCCCACAAAAATAGGAATGATGGAGACCATGGCCCTGATGATGATCATGGCAAACATGTCCAGCCTGGTGGCAATTCCAAAACCAGCCACCGCTTCCCGGCCATTGACGGCGATCATTCCAGTAATGATACCTGAGGCCAGAGGGACTATTATCTTTGACAGGGTGTTGGGAAGTCCCACATGGAGGATTTCCTTCCAGACCTCCAGGATGATCTTGATTGAACTATTGCGGAGAGAGATGACCTTTTCTCTGTAGATCAGAATGTACCAGGCCACAGTAAATGTTATGGCCCGGGCAAAAACAGTTGCCAGGGCGGCGCCGGCCACTCCCAACTCAGGAAAGGGACCAATCCCGAAGATCAGAAGGGGATCTAACAGGGTGTTCATCGTCGCCGCAATCAGCATGACCCTTGAGGGGGTCTTTGTGTCACCCATTCCACGGATAGCCGAGTTCCCCGTCATGGGTATGACCACGAAGATGACACCCCAGTACCAGATGCCCATGTACTCCCTGATCACATCCAGCGTCTCAGCATCCGCCCCCATCAGAGTAAAGACGGGATCGATGGTGAGAAGTCCAATCAGTACAAAGAACACAACCACCAGAAAGGAGAGTCCCATCCCCCAGGTTATCAGGCGGGTCTGCTTTTCCCGGTTCTGTTCTCCTGCGGCACGGGACACGGCCGCGGTCATTCCGACACCCAGTCCGTGGGCTACACTGCTGATTGTCAGGACTACGGGGAATGTAAAAGAGAGGGCAGCCAGTTCCACCGTTCCAAGCTGACCTACGAAGTAGGTATCCACCAGATTGAATATGATTATTCCCAGGATTCCCATGGTCATGGGGGCGGTCAGCCTTGCCAGGACAAGTCCTTCTTTCTCTGTGGTTATCATTTTTGTATTCTTATTCAATCTGGGCTCCTGTCAATTTCTAATGTAATGGTTTGGGGAATCTAGGATTCTTCTCTCCGCAATTCAGGCAGTTCTCTCTGTGAACGCAGAACAGACCTCCGCAGCGGGGGCACTCCCATTTTGCTTTGTCCCTTTTGATAATCTCATCCAGCCCAACCTGTTTGATGGTCTTCAGGTTTTCAATAGGACTTTCTCCGTATTTGCTACTATACCGCATATTCAGCTTTCTGATTTTTTGACAGGGGAACTTGATGCAATCCATGCAGAGGGATGTAGTACTCTCTTTTGCGGGGCAAAACTTGATGCTGCATATGGTGCAGTGATAGGGTTTGTTTCCGCTTTGCAGGCAGCCGACACATCTATTCTTTTCCCGCTGCATTCCCAGACAAAGCTCACAGTTCACACCGCAGGGAGCCATGCTTAAATGATTCATTTTCCCTCCCCTTGAATACTAAACTGTTTTTTTGTTTTGATCTATTTATTCTTGGAAAATCAACCTCTGTGCTTTATGCTGGTATGATGAACCGATTTATAAAAATACTCATACTCTTGTTGTCCATCGGCTTTCCGGCACTCAGTGCAGGGGAGGGGGCTTCAGAATCTATAATGCGAGATAGTTCATCCTCCACAAAGGGAACATTCCCGATTAAAGCAGTGACTCTATATACGGCCGGTCTGGCACAGATCGTGCATGAGACAGAGGTCCAGGGTAATCAGATCCTTCTTTTCCCAGTGGAACACAAGGATATCAATGACATCCTGAAATCCATTATGATTGAAGACCTTGATGGTGGTACAGTTGATTCGGTGAACTTTAGCAGTGAAAATCCTCTGTCTGCCACACTCTCTGATCTTCGAGTCAATCCTTCCGGATCACCGGGGATCATCGAATTCCTGTTGAGAACTCAGGGCGAAGAAGTCTCTGTGGTCACCGAAGAAGGGCGGTTTTCCGGCCGGATTTTCAGCGTGGAAGACACATATAATGCCGAAGGATACCGGCGGATTAATCTAAACCTGATGAATGACGATGGCTTGATTACTGTGAATATTCTGGAACTGAAAAATCTGAGCTTTCAGGATACATTTTTACAGGAAGAGCTGCTGAGGGCCCTGGGTGATATTGCCCAGTCCCGGGTTAAGACATCCCGGCTCTTGAAGATCTCACTCAAAGGGACAGGAACACGCCGGATTCGGCTCAGTTATATCCGAGCCGTACCCTTATGGAAAACCAGTTATAGAATTGTTCTGGATGAAAATGACATCCCCCGCCTGGAAGGCTGGGCTCTGGTACAGAACAGCGGGAGTGAGAGCTGGGATAATGTGAATCTCAGCTTTGTGGCCGGACAGCCCAATGCCTTCATCATGGATCTGGCGACCCCCCGCTATGTCTATCGGGAAACCGTGGAGATTGCCTCCGCTGGTCCTCTGGGAGCCGTGGAATATGACAAGGGAATCGCTCCGTCCCTCTCTGCTAAATCAGAATTGAGTTATCGATCCTCAGCTCCGGAAATGATGTATGAAGAGTCTGAAATGATGGCAGAGGACTCCTATTACGGTAAAATGGAGGCCTATGCACCGGCACCGACAGTCTCT
The DNA here is from genome assembly GCF_027859075.1 of Oceanispirochaeta sp. Lineage (NCBI taxonomy): Bacteria > Pseudomonadati > Spirochaetota > Spirochaetia > Spirochaetales > Spirochaetaceae > Oceanispirochaeta > Oceanispirochaeta sp. The sequence goes on from NZ_JAQIBL010000046.1 coordinate 3,448, forward strand.
ATGGCCAGGGGTGAACGCACCGGGAATTTTTACAGATACACCGTCAATACTCCTGTGACTGTAGAGGCCCGTTCCTCCGCCATGATCCCCATCCTCAGTTCTCCCGATGCAGGTAGTGGTCTTGCCATATATGATCCAGGCCAGGGCGGATTGGTCTTTAAATCTCTTCGTCTCAATAATCAAAGTGATGCCCACTGGGCGGCGGGTCCCGTCTCGGTTTCAGAAGGCCGAAGCTATGCCGGAGATGCCCTTATTCCAGAAATGATCCCCGGGGCCACCCGCTTTATCAGCTATGCTCTGCATGGGGCTGTGGATGTTCAAAAATCTCAGGAACCTCTTCCCCAGAGAATCGTCTCATTAAAGATCAGTGATGGCATGATGTATCGTCTGGACAAGATGGAACGAATGACGAAATACAGAATTGAAGGAGAGGAGAAGGAGCTTATCATCATTCATCCCAGGGAGGCGGGTTGGTCTTTGACAGAACACCCTCCCCTGGATGAAGAAACAAGCTCAGCCTACAGATTTACTCTGGATCAATGGGATGAAACTCCTGTTTTGGTGAAAGAAGAATATCTGTTCTCAAGTGAGTTCAGGCTGACCAGTTTTGCCCTGACCGACTTTTCCTATTACCTGGAATGGGCTGAGCTTTCAACCGGAATGAAGACTGTTCTGGAAAAGATGGCAGATCTTAAACGATCGGAAGAGCGCATCAAAACTGAATCGGCGGCACTGACAGCCCGGATCGGCCGCCTGGAGCGGGATCAGAGCCGGGTCCGGGAAAATATGGGTGTTCTCGAATATGATTCGGACCTATACAAGAAATATTCAGGACAGCTGGAGGCACAGGAACGGGATATCCAGAGCTTGAACCGGCAGGTGGAAGAGAAAGAGCGGGAGCTCATCAAGGCCCGCAATGATTTGACCCGCTACATCGGTTCAATCGAATTGAACTGATTTCCAGTAGGCTGCCTTGATTCTCACCCCTGTGCAGCTCTGGAAAGGAACCATGAAGATGATGTAAACTCTGACAATCCTTTTCTGAGGTCATCCTGAAACAATATGATAATAATTTTTTCTCCCACAAAACTGATGCATTTTGATTCTCCTTCAAAATCGATCATTTCAGAGTT